>CAYUBO010000118.1:0-3880 GCA_964443095.1 uncultured Candidatus Peribacteria bacterium
GCCTGTTTCATAAAGGGCCGCTTTTACCAGAGTTAACTTGGTATTCGGCTTGATATAGTCGAGGCTTTCAGTATCTGATATTGTCTCTTCCTGATCCAGATCGATGGATTTGATCTTGATCACCCTCTCTTCTATGTGTTTTGCTATGGCTGTAATTGGTCTCTTGCCTCTCAATTTCAGGGCTATATTAATGGCCCTGCCGCCTTTCTCTAATGATAACGGCAGAAGATCAGAACCGGACCCGCTTGCGATCTCCAGCCTGACAGGGGCTGTTACTTTTACCGCAGCGCCTTGCCGCAATCCGGTTATAGTAGGAGCCTCTATATGGGATGAAACAGATTCGCTGACACCCTTTTGTATCCTGTCGAATGCCAGAGAATAACAGCCTTCCGCAAGTTGTAGATTACCAATGTGCTCTTGCTGTATATAGCCTATCATCATGTATGCCCTTGCGTGACGGAGTAAATTGTCATTGTTTTCCATAAATTCATTCAATCCGCCGATTATATACGCAAAGTCATCATGGGATGTTATCCCGGAAAGAAGATCTGCGATATCGTCATCCTTTTCCTCCTTTATAACCCGAAGGATATTGGACAGAACGCCTTCTTTTGTAGCGGTCGAAGTACGCGCAGGCAGTTGCGTACCGGAAGCGGGTGGTTCACGGTCTGAGATATCGGCAGGCAATCTTCCGACATAGGCCGTGATTATTTCGTCTCCTCTTTTCTTGGAGGCGTTCACCCTTCTTGCGCCGTCCAGTAATTTGTAGCTACCGTCCTCTTCGACTGCAACAATGACCGTCGGAGCAGTGTCGCTGGACATCGCTGCATATCTATCAACGTCTCTCTGGTATGTCTTTGCCCAATCTGGGAGCTTGGGGTTATCTTCAAAAAGCTTTTTAATAGTGATTTGCTCTTTTGTCCACGCCCGTATATCTAACTTAAAGGTTTTAATCATACGCTCTACATCTGTAGGTAAATGATTATGATGCAGCCATCCCTGTACTGATAAATATATTGCATAGCTTTCGTTAGAAAAATTATCGCTTATCTGCCCTGTCGCAGTGCGCGCGGTCGAGGCTGTGCCGGCTGCGGGTGGGTCTGATGTGATTTGTTTAGGAGCAGCCATCTTATGGCCGCGGTTGACAAAATCAAGAGGACGGGTTCCTTCAGGGTCGATTTTGCGGTAGTCAGCATCTTCATCCAGCAAGGTACCGTGCGGGTCGTCCTCCGCGTCCATGAGAAAATCAGTGATCGCCCTGTGTATGAATATGTCTGACTGATGAACCCTCCTGAAGTTGATACCATGTGATAATATACCATCCTTTCCATCGATTTCTATCTTTACCCAGCCTTTGTACGTACCACGGTCTTTTTGCTGTGGAATGTCCAGAAGTTCTATATTGTAAACCATGGTGTACGGCAATCTCTTCGGTGACGGTATATGCGGATTGTTTTCCATAAAGCGGAGCAGGATGTCTCTCCCATCCTCTGTCCTTATCCGCGCAACGGCTACAATACTGTTATATGGGTCTGCCTGGGTTTCTACCACCCCCATTGCTTCAGGGTGAGTCTTCTCCTTCATCGTAGATCCTTCGGCCCTCAATACCCGTTGGATGGCTTCCTCAGTCTCTGCCGTGAGGGCGTGTATATCATCCGGGACGTCGATATCCAATTCCTGCAATGCCATGAGGAAAGACTTGAATACAAGTATCCCGTATATAGTGGCGGAGCCGCTGGCCCAGGCAGGGTAGTCATTGTTAGCGGTCAGAGAATAGAGTATCTCCGTGGCCCTGTCTGCTACTTTTGCCAGCTTGCGGTCCAGTATCTTACCGCGCCGCGGGAACTTAAACGGTTTTTTAAGACCTGGGTAACTATATGTCTCATATTCGATGTACCGGGATTGGTCGCTTATGGGGCGTCCGAAACCGGCATTTATATATGGCACGACATTTACATAAGCGCCGCGTTCTAGGTAATGCAGTGAATGCCTGATATTCTTTAAGGTTGTTTTTATGGTATCCCAGGGGGTGTAAGCCATAAGATTTATGCCGGGTTTCATGCCGGCATTGATGGTGTATTCTATAGCCTCTATGTTCTGCTGAGCGTTGGTTTCTTTGCCTATGTTTTTCAATACGCGGTCATCAAAAGATTCGATACCGTATGCTACGATCTGAAAGCCTGCTTCCGCGCATCTTTTGAGTAGCTCGCCCTTTCCCGCATGGTCTACGCGCGCTACAGCCAGTTTTGGGATCCTCCTTGTAGTAGGGTCGGTCACAAGTGCTTCGAGCAGTTCCGCTACCTTAGGCGGGGTGCTGAAGAAGTCCGCGCTCTCGAAATGGATGCTGCCACTCTCTTCACTTATGAGATGCATTACAACTTCCGGATCGAGCGGCCCCTGGGTGTTGCGCGTGGTTCCGCAGAATATGCATTTTCCTTTACAGATGTCGCTGTAGTGGATGCGCGCGGGGTGTTTTCCTATGACATTCCAATAGGTTGGTATTTCTGCCGTGTCCTGTGGTTTATCGTATGTCCTCTGGTGTATAAGATCAGGGGTGTCAAACGGTATATCATCTTCAAGGCCTTCAGGTATAGCAAGTTTTTTCCGTTTTGACTTACTCGCTGCATCGTCCAGTGATAAGCGTGTGGTGATATCAGGGATGTCATGCATGGCAAGGAGAACCTTTGTCTTATCACCTGTTTTTGCTAACCGGCCGGCTATCTCAACAAGCGCCGAGCCGTTGTCAAATGCCAGTATATCCACAGGCCAGGATGCAAATATTTCCTTGCGCGGGAAATGACTCAGCTCGTTCCCGCCTGCTATAAAGATCGAATCGGGCGACAATAGCGCAAGACGTCCCATGATCTCAAGATTAGCACCCAATATAGTCTGCAAAATGCTGAAGCCGATAATATCAAAGCTGTGTGTTTTGACAAAATCATAAAGACCCTCGCGCGAGGTCAGATTAGGGTTGTAAACAATAACGTCAGTAGCCTCTGTTTCTCTTCTTAGCCTGTAAGCGATAATCTCCAGTCCTTTATGCGGGGTGGCATACTGTAAGGCATTTCCCTGTTCATCGCCAAACGGAGCAACCAGGAGCACCTTATTGAATTCATAAAAGCATCGTATATCCTGTGACAAGAATGCCTCTCTGAAATTTATTCCTTGGGTTATTATGGTCTGTATTGCTGAAACAATACCGGCAGTATCATTTTCGCGCAGTGAAAGCAGTACTGTTTCCTGATTTTCTCTTGTAAGGGATTGCCCGAGCTGTTCGCATAATCCTTGATCTATCTCCAGGTCTATTGCCCCTCTCCTGAAGAGCCATCTGCCGGTAAGAGCATTCTTCTCGAAGACTATATTGGCGCCTTGCTGCGATAGGGCTGCAGATGACTCGTTTATCTTTAACTCAGGCACAATAGTGCTGGTCCTGCCTGGTGCTGTGCTGGTTGCAGAAGATCGGGTAGATCTTGCATTTAGTCGTTCCAGAGTATGGTCTACTGAGTGAATGTACTTTTCTGTTCTTGTTATTTCCCTCTTTCTCCAAGCCTCGATCCCTGTGAGCTCATCCGGCTCGATGGCGGCGATGCCGGTATCAATAACTTCTCCGATGGCCCCGAGCGTAGATAGAACTTCTCTTGCACCGTCAGCCGCCCAGATAAAGAGTTCATTTACGTCTTGTCCGATGAAACCTTCTGAGTGGGCTTCTGAAAATTCCGACCAGTAATGCCCGCTTATAGATCGCTCTATCAGTTTCCTGAGACGGCTATATGTGTCATCATTTATTATTGTGGGGTTTCTCTCTTCGATATCTGCAAGCATGCCACTGACGTTGGTGGTTGCCTGATCCAGCAGCCAAACATGCTCTCCGTAATAATCG
>CAYUBO010000119.1:0-3809 GCA_964443095.1 uncultured Candidatus Peribacteria bacterium
AATGTGGTCTGACCGGGGACTTCTTTTAACAGCTAACACAGGAATTGTGGGGGATAAAACATTAAAGTGTATAAGGCTCACCTTCCACGGTGAGTTCCTTTCATATAAACTCTCATCTCTTCTTCAAAACCAGCTCTCTTAGCAGCGAGTTTTAATGCTCTACGTGAACAGTGTAGTTTAGGTGCTATCTTATCTTGCTCCCGCCTCCATCCATTTTTTTCAAGTTCTTTCCTGACTTCTCGATAATCACCATATTTACCAAGAGCGAGAAGGTAGTTCAATAATGCAGCAACAATGAATACAGCCATCAGTACATTGTTACCAGTTTCAGAAGGAGCAACAGCAGCACCTGCCAGACAAGTTGTACCTGCGATGTTATTTAATAGTCCTGCGTCAACGTAGTCTAAAACAGCTTGTACATACTGTCGTGTTTTTGAAACATTAGTTGATACATCCTGGCTTTCTGTACCAGATGTACATTCCATTTCTTCAGATTGCCTGCTTTCTGCATCAACGTGATCCATGATTAATAGGGGAGTAAAAATGGTGCAGTATCATGTTATAATATTGTTATTATGTCAATAACAACTAAACACAGAATAAAGCAAATATGGCTTTTAACTGCGATAAATAGGTATTATAATGGTGTTACTACTCTAACAACACCCTATACATTCTTTCTTCACCCAGCTCGGCCTCACTCATAATGAAGAAAAGATCTACCTATTCCTTCTGGAATACGGTGCGGCAATTGCGAGCATCGTTGCCAAGCGGCTCAACATAAATCGCGTGACAGCTTATGCATCCCTCCGGTCTCTTAAGAAAAAAAACATGGTAAAGACGTACGAAAAGAACAATGTGACGTACTTCGAAGCAGCGGAACCTGAGGACCTATTACTTTCTTGCAAAGAAAGAGTGGCGAAGCAGGTTAGTCTGGAGAAGGAAGCAGAAAGTTTGCTTCCCCAATTAAAGGAGATTCAGGAGAAACAGGCTAAGCCAGTTTTGGAAGTAAAGGGAGAACTAAAATATTACCAAGGTATTGAAGCAGTGAAGGCTCTGGTGGAAGAAACACTGGAAGAGGATGAAGCAGAACAGCTCTGTTTTGGGCTCAATACATATCACATTCAAGGTGCAGATGACGTGTGGAGAACCTATACAAGCAAAAGAGTCTCAAAGGGTATGCATGTGCGAAGCATCCAGCCGGATATTCCTGCTGCTAAAGAGTATCAACAGAGAGATAAAGATGAGCTGCGTACAACGAAGCTAGTTCCCTTCAAACAATTCCCGGCGGACTGTGAGCTAAATATCATCGGAGACATGATCGCGTTGTTTGTGACTCATGGAGATAAACCTGCGGGCATGAAGATCTATCACAAGAACATGGCACGGGTACTTCGAAGCCTGTTTGAATTGGCGTGGGTGGGAACGAGGATATTTGAGAAGAATAAAGACTAACACTCACACTCCGGACTTTCTGCATCCAGAAGATGCACAGTGTTTTCCCCGCCGCAGTATTTATCTATCAGTTCTTTCAATTCTTCTGATGCGATCCGCACTTCTTCCGGTGTAACCGGTGGCAATCCCTCAATTACAAGTACTGCATTCTTAGTATCTTCTGTAAGTTTTGTACGATCGCCCTCTCTCCAGTTAAATTTCCTGCAGATCACACCCTTGTCATCTTTGTATACGACCTCACCTTCATCCGGTGGAGTGTTTTCTGTGTCACCAAGTTCAATAAACTCTTCAGTTCCATCCGCATACGTCAGTTTTATCTCTCCCTCAGCTGCATCAAGGTTTTCTCCTCCTGCAGGGACGATGTGTTTGAGTGAAATAATATTATAAAGATCAACAAGAGGATTAATGATCGGGAGGTTTCCCCCTTTCACAACACGTTTAACTATCGCTTGAACCGATGGGGGATACTTTTTGGGGTTACTACCGAACTTTCTGTGGGATTCTCTTACAGCTGCAATCTTAGGATGTTCATTCACTTCCTCGGGAGTGATCAACTGCTCTGCTTCCTTCTCAGTAGAACGAAGAAGATCAATTATCTCATTGTGCTTACCGCTATTATCAATATCGTGCACAACAAGAACTCCGACTGTGAGGCCGGGATAGTTAGAGAAGATTTCTGGTGATACTGAGAACTTCATAATTCCATTTAAGCATTTGCCTCCTGCTCTTCCAAGCTTTCTTTTACACGCATTGTTGAAATGATCCCGGCGCGCTCAGTTTCATCCAGCTTCATCTGAATATACTTCACGGTTTCTTTAAGGTCAGGAATCATCTTATGCTCGAGTGCATTCACACGGCGGCGTGTAGTCTCAAGTTCAATTGCCATGCTCTCTGCCTGCTTCTCAATCTGCGCGAGTTGAATCAGAATAGGGAAGAGCTCCTCAAACGCATCAATTGCTTTATCGAGAAGTGCGTTGGTACCCGCGTAGCCGTAGCTCTTGATAGTTCCTTCTTTCTTGAGCTCAAACTGAGGGATACGCACACTCATCACATTCTTTGTCTGTACAAGCAGCTCAATGGTCGCCTGAGGTGAGCTGAGGGCGTTTTCGAGTGCAGCATCCGTCATCCATGCAGCGGCCATCAAAAAGGCTTTAAGGGCTTCTCCCATCTGCTCCTCAACCTTGAGTCGCAGATCTTTTGCTTGTCTGATGATCGACATAAACTCCTGCATCAATCCATCCTGCTTGTCTTTGAGCAGCTTGTGACCTCGCTTGG
The DNA here is from genome assembly GCA_964443095.1 of uncultured Candidatus Peribacteria bacterium. Taxonomy (GTDB): domain Bacteria; phylum Patescibacteriota; class Gracilibacteria; order Peribacterales; family Peribacteraceae; genus CAYUBO01. Next base: position 2,731 of record CAYUBO010000119.1, read on the forward strand.
CGGACTTGGTCCGTCTCTTGAGATCCATGAGAGCCATTCGTGTTGGGTTCACATTAAGAAGAGCCATGTAATCAGGGAGTGGGGAGTTGGGATTTTTCCTTCACTATTCCGAATAGTTTGATGCTGGCCAGCAAAAATATCACTGTAGCAAGACTGTAGAGAGCTCCGATAATGATCTCAATAATAAATAGGGCGGTGTGGGAGGTTCCAAGCAAGCCTGCTTCTGTAGTGATTCCTACAACGAAGCCGATGAGTGAAATAGGAACGAAGATGATTATGCCGATTCCCAACAGGTAGAGGAATACACGCCATGTCTGACCCCTCACATATTCCTTGCTGCGGTTTAGGGCACCTCTGTAGTACTTTTCTTCGGTGATCATCACAATGTCGTAGAACGCAATTCTGACCGAATAAATCACACCGGGGATAATTAAAAGCAATCCCCATAGAATTGTGAAACATGATCCAAGTATTTCTGTAAGTAGCATCGGAATCACAAACCGCTTCGCCTGTTTTCGAATAGCTTTAAAAGAGGTTCGGTTCCTTCCTGCTTTGTTTTCCATAATCATTCTCTTTCCTACAATTAAAATACACGCCGCACCCCATGTGTAGATCAAAGCTATGGCAACAATTATTACAATCATTGCGATAATCATTACGACTGTCATCGTTATATCAGATTCCTGTGCTAGTGCCTCAGCAAGGAAAAACTTATCAGCCAAACTCAATAACGTCGGAGGCAGGAAGAAAAACCAAAATGCGACAAAGTTTAAGACGGGGTGTTTCTTGTAGAAGAACCATGCTGAGCCGATGATGGAAAATACGCTTGGCATTATTATTTCTTAGGAAGGTACTTCTCAATCTGCTCAGGCTTCACACGCTTGAGCTCAGACTTTGGAAGTTCTGTAAGTAGATCCCATCCGAGAGACAGAGAATCAAAAATAGATCGGTTCTCGTTCTCACCTTGTGTAATAAATTCCTTCTCAAAACGATCAGCAAATTTCAAGTACGCTTTATCTGTATCATTCAGAGAAGATTCACCGAGAATAACTGCGAGCTCACGAACTTCAACACCACGT
>CAYUBO010000120.1:0-1588 GCA_964443095.1 uncultured Candidatus Peribacteria bacterium
ACTTTTATTTGTTGTGCATGTTGTACAGAACTTTAAGTTGTATACGTTGTCTCCACAGGATGAAGTCATGTAGATCAACTCTGCGCCAAATCCCCATGAGTTGTAGTCCATGCACGTCTTCACATTCTCTGCGGTCTTCGCGCAGTACTTACAATCCTCAAGATCTTTGCAGTCCCAGCAGGAGGATGAGTTCTTAGAATCGTATAAATGATCACCGGTACAGTTTTCGTTGTGCTCCTCTTCGATGTACTTGTGTGGTTGCGTCTTAAAAAACTCGGTCGCATCTTTCCTAATTCTCTCTCTGTCACTGTAGTTCTCAAGTTTCATCTCTTTCTTCCGCTTTTCGTACTCTTCCTGCGTGAGTTGCTCGTTGAATATCATGTATTTCTTATGTCTCTGATTGATGCACCCAATACAATCGTAGCATCCAATGCACTTCTTTAGAAAAAAGCTATCGTGACAGTTCTCACAGTCCTGTGAGTACTTCAGACGATGGCAGCTGCTGCAATCGATTGCCTCGTAGCAGAGCTCACACTTGTAACAGTTAGAGCAGTCCACCATGTTCTTACTGTGGTAGATGCGGTTAGAGAAGTAGCAATCCTCATCGTAGTCACACTCCGCAATCAGGTAACAGTTCTTGATGTATCCGGTGCAGTTAGTGAAGTCACTATTCTGGAGCGTTCCGGATATCACAAACCTCGCCATGTGCGGGACATCGTTCTCGAGTTCTTGGTATTGCTCAAAGAATGGTCGATCAAAATCAAAATCACGGCCGTACTGCATAGGATCCCATCCGTCACCCCACCACTCTTCCACATCATAAACCGGGAATTTGTGATCACTGTGGTAGGTAGAGATAATCCTCTTGCCCGTTTTATCACACTTCCTGTAGTAGAGTTTGCGTGAGTTGCGTTCGTTAAATCTCCTCATCAGTCTGCACTCGGGGCAACGCTTGGGAGGAGGCACATCAATCCTTTTTAGAAAATCCTGATCACTCTCAGTGACTTCAAATGACTGGCCACAATCGGCACAGGTGCAATCCATTTGGACCGTGAAGTGTATCAGAGTATTGAGTAGAGCTGAAGAACTATCAGCCCGACAGTAGCGACGACCCCAATGATCGGTAGGAAGAGGCGGTAACTGAGGAGGTTCCTTCTCCTGTCATCTCTCCACTGCACCCAGAATGCTGAAGCATTTACGAGAGCAAAGACAACCATAATGATTGCACTCGTTGCCTGCGCAAGACGTACTATAGGGAATGCGATTGCGAGCGTAAGAATAATCAGCGTGATCAGCACGGTCGAAAAAATCGGTGTTCTCGTTTTCGGGTTCACGGATTTTAAAATCGCTGGCAGCCATCCTGCTGAACTTAGTCCATAAAGAATCCTAGAAGCCATGATGATTTGTACAAGCAGTCCATTAAGTACTGCAAGCAAACCGATAATCGTAATGAAGTATGGGAACGATCCCGTGCTCTTTTCATAAAGCAGTGCGAGAGGCGCATCACTTGCGGCAAGTTCTGCTGGTGGAAGGGTCAAAATACCAACTACACCAAGTAAGACGTAGAGGATTGTCACGGTAACAATCG
>CAYUBO010000120.1:1624-3804 GCA_964443095.1 uncultured Candidatus Peribacteria bacterium
TGCTAATTTAGCCTTTACTTCTTCTGCAACATTCACTAGATCTTCAAATCCGATGAATGCATAAAACGCGAGGAATGCACCTGCAAAGATTGCCTGCCATGAAGCGAACTCCATAGGTGGGATCATCTCCGGGAGGCGATCAGGAATTGTTAAAAAGTTATCCTTCGTAACCCATATAACAATTATCAATCCGAGTACTTCGATGATGGTTACAACAGTTGCAGCGATTGCAGATTGCTTGATTCCCCAGATCGCGAGCAGCCCCATCGAAACAATCACTGCAGTATTGATGAGCCAACCCGGCATATCCACAAACACTTGGAAATACCCGACGAATCCATTTGAGATGGCAGCTGAAGAAACGATTCCTGAAAGTGCGACTGCAAGGCCAACGAGGAGCGAGAGAGCTTTTATTTTAAATGCTTTCTGTAAGTACACGGCCTCTCCGCTACTTAGCGGGTACTTGGAAGAGAGCACTGCGTACGAGTAACCCGTGAGCCCTGCGAGAACTGCGGAAGTGAAGAAGGCAACGGGAGTGAACATCCCGGACATTCCTGCAACTTTTCCAACGAGTGCATAAATACCGGCACCCATAATGGTCCCGACTCCATAAAATACGAGGATGGGGAGTGTGAGGGTACGGCGAAGAGTGGGGGATTCATTCATGCCGTACATTGTAGCGTGTTTTTGGGTGATGGGGTGGAACGCGAGACAAGCAAGCGTTCCACCCCGTTTCTAGTCCAATCGGTGGTCATAGGCCCCACCAATTCCGATAGGAATCAGGCCGGAGGCGGACGCCCCCACAGTGGTGACGAGCCATACAGATCGGCACTACTGGTGAACCACAATCGGTCCATAGCAGACTCCTCAGGGTAAAAACAGAGGGGAAACCATCGACTCGACGGTACAAATCGTCGAATCGAAAACGAAAGGACTCGGGACTAATTTACGTGTTTATTGAAGATTGTCAATGAATCTGAAGGATTAATTATCTTTGTAATACTGTTCTACCTTTCAGCAATAAATAGTCATTTTCCCTCGCAATCTTCCCTTGAGTTTTGGCTCTCGAAGCACCAAGAATATGCATGGCATGTGCTGCTTTTGTATAGATTGGAATGAGATCAAGTTCTTCTTTAGTGAGTTCAATATGCTTTCTGTATTCATCCAGAGCAAGCTCTTCCCTACCTAGGAGTACATCACAGAAGAGGACTGCAAGTTCCTGAATGCGTGGGTAGACGTTTGAAACGGAGAAATCCAGAACGTACAAACCATCAGAAGTCTTCATGATGTTTGTGGAAATCAAATCTCCGTGAACGAAGGCTTGAGGTAATGCATCAAGATCAACTTCTGAGAATTCCTGTACCACCGGCTCGATCAGATTCCTATCATCATCAGAAAGGGTGTGATTCCATTCATTGTATTCTTTAGCCAGATTGGGCAGTGCCCAGCTGTCGTAGATAAAATCAGGTTTGATCGAGATGCTATTGATCAATACAGCTTGTTCGATGATCTTAATCAGCTCGTCATCACTTGGATATGATCCACTATCAAAAAATGTCTCACCCGAGAGCCACTCCATCACAACAAGTCTGAGGCCTGATTTTTGAATCACCGGTGATAGAAGCTGGGGGTGTTTTACTCCTGCATCGATTGCAGCAGTTGTTACTTCAATGAATCGTTCACATTCATCATCACTTCTGGATGATGCAAATATCTTGATGAAGAAAGAGACCGAATCAGTATCAACTTTAAAGTTCACATCCTCGTACCCTGTTGAAATCAATTTGTGATCTTCATACGATCCCAAACCTTGTCTTTGCATCACTTCCTTGAAAACTTCAGAGAGGTCTCCTTGGAAGTCTATTCGTGAGAGGTAGTCATCATTCATTATCAGCTATTGTACTACTTCTTCTTTTTCTTCTTCTTCCAAAAGTACACAAGAGAATCGGGAATCGGTAGAGCTATCTCACGGACACCTTTTCCGATCAAATCTAAAAATTCACCTGGAGCGTAGCCAGCTTTCTTTGCTGCCTGCTCGAGCTTTTTCTTCTCTTCTGGCGTGAGGTCTTTTGCCATTGTTATAGTCTAGTGTAGGAGGAGGTGCCCAGCAAATATTGTGATAATTTGCAAAATAGAAAGGAAATGCAGTAATAGTCAAAAAATACAAAATATGTTATAAT
>CAYUBO010000121.1:0-3685 GCA_964443095.1 uncultured Candidatus Peribacteria bacterium
TTATATGGGGCCAGAAGGTTTCATCAAATCTCACCTCTCCCACCTCTGCCTCCTCGGCCTTCTTTCTTCCGAAGAGTATGGTTCGGTATTCCCGTTCTACTCTTCCGAGCTCTTTATCTATTTGCTCCTGACAAGTTTTTATATTTACCTCAGTGCCTTGAGCGTACACAGGGAGTGTACTTGTCAATAGTGCTGATAATATAAGACAGGAAATCAATCTTTTCATTAGTCTTGAGGGGCAGTTGAACCGGTAAGAATGTGTACCTCCGGAGGTATTGCATATGTCGGGAGAAGTTCACTGGATGGAACAATGTATTGGAAGTCTTCATCATTTCCTTCTTCGGGAAGTGTTTCTTCGAACTTCTCTTTTCTTAGCTCTTCAGTAGCAGTTTTGTGATCCGTTAAATCCGGGCCTTCTATGTGCCAACCCTGACGACTACGTTCATGCAATGGGTTTTGAAGATGACATGCCCAGTCTTCCGGAGGGCATTCCCATACTGCGGTGGCAGGATCAATAGGATTAAGCATCCACTTTCTATTTGGATCTCTCCAGAATCCCATTGATAAGAAATCTTCTCTCATTTGTACTCCGGGTCGTGCGCCAATACGACGCAAGCGCTCAAGAAGGTCGTTCTCATAGTGTGCACAAATATATTTATGCGGGGTTAAGCAGTCTTGTTCCTCTCCTCCTTTTACACAATCTAAGTAACCCCAAGGCCCGCTACCCCCACTGCACCTCGGAGCAATTATGCTTTCCCAGAAGAGCTTGTATTCATCACGCATTGCTTCAACTACAACTTTGATATTTGTAATCATTGCGGTTTCTGCGACTGCAGATGGTGTGGGGTATCCTTCAATATCACCTATTGAAGGCGTGGCATCTGTCTTAACTTCCGGGAAATCATTTTGTATGTAATCCAAAATGCTCGGAATATCAGGAATGTCCGGTAGCTGCGGATAGGAGATAAGAGATTGTTCCTGCATAAGGTCCGGTGGTTCAATAATAACAGGGTTAATACGAATCTCTATCGGCTTGATGATTGGCAATAGAACGGGTTCAGAAGGCTTGAGTGTTGTGAGATCCAGATGAACATCTGCAATTTCTATCTGTGGCAAACGCGGCATCATAGAACCGGAAAGATCCGGCCTACCTGGCATCCACATGTCGTTCATAGAATAAATCGGACTTGTAAATCTATCATTTCTACACCATGGGAATCCTGCGTCTCCGTCATGATAGTCACGATATATATCCTGAGCCTCGCGCCATATAGTAGTTATTGCAGTATATGCAGCATCGCGATCTGCAAGATAACCTTCAAACGCATCAATATTATTTACATACCATTTTGAAATGTGTTTTGCTATTTTCTCTTGCTCTTCAAACAAGGTTCTCACGGTGTTTGCCAGTTCTGTGCGAAGCTCCCGCACTTCTTCCACGCGGTCAGCGTACTCCTGAAGTTTGGAAGCAATCGTTCTGGCATCGCCGTACGGTTTACCACGTTCTTCCTGCAAGTCTGCCCAGCTCTCCCATCCTTGAGCATATGACCTGAATTCAGTAGGGGATCCCATTGGAACAACTATCGGAATTTCTGCTTTTGTGAATCTAAGAAGAAGATTTCGCTTGAAGAAATTCGTAATGTCTCCGAGAACATCGTGCCCCGCGTGGACTTGTTCGTGTACAGGGAGCAACAAAATATTTTCTTCGGGCAGCAGTGGCTGAGAAGCGTCTCCTTTTCGTGGGACAAACAAAGGATCAATTGGGTCAAGATCTAGAGTCCAGGAATTTGGAAGCAGAATCCTTACATTACTGGTCAGTCGTCTTGTTACTTCTGTCTCCTGTTCCTGCCACCATTCCACAACAGTGCGCTGCTCGCCTCTGGTGTCATAGTGAACAGTATCATCAGTTGCCCTTATAAGAGCTCCACTGGAAGTATATTGATCAGTTCGAAGCTGATACCCAGATCTCAGTCGTGCGATGTCCGGGCCAAGAAGAATCATCGTGAAATCTTGTTTATCAATATTGAATACCTTGCTGTTTAGAAGTGAGAATGATTCAAATGGAATATCATCTCCTACTGCCGGAGCCCACCAGTCCATATTTCCGTGCTTTGCTCTGCGACGAATCGGTAGACGATCAGGATTAAGGTTATTTTCTCCATACTTTCCTTTTCCCATCTGGTCTTCTTTTGCGTCCTGAAAGTCGAGACCGGAATATGAAACAGCAATGACGCAGTTCTTTAAGTCATCGGGAATCTGCACATTAAGAGGATCATGATTTTCATAGAATCCGTAGCATGAAATTGGAAGATCTTCCCTTTTGTACGTATCGTCGTTATCGGCGTATTTTGTTTCCTCTGCACGTTCATAAGTGGAATGCGGGTAGTGCCTGTGATACGGAATATAAGAACGAGCGTCAGGTATCATTGTTGATGTAGAACTCCCCGGAGTTATCACTGTTGTAGGATTTCCATCTTCATCATCTTCCCCTTCAGCGCGGTTGAATTCGCTTGTAACGATATAACAATCGTCACTATTTGCCCATCCTCCACCCAGAGGATGTTCCATTCCACATGATCCACCTGAGCATGAAGCGCAATTCGGTTCTGTGGTGTCTGTGCAACAGTACATTATTCCTGCTGGAACAAAACCATCTGCTGCTTTTGCTGCAGCTTCTGCATTGAGAGCAGCTATTTCTTCGTCTGTGTTCATGCATGCCCCTCGGCAGGTTGTAGTTGTTTCTGTGTAGTCTCCAAGACTTCCATCATCGGTGGTCTCAAATTTTACATACAATTGATAACGCCAATCGTCGTTTAATTGTCCACAGAGCCCTCCGTCTAATCCGTCTGGGGAGGTCATCTCATTGCACATTGCATCTCCACCAGGTCCCTGCATTGATCCACCGCCACATGTGTATTGAACTTCTGTTAGTGATGCTGAACAACCTGAAGGTCCTGCCCCCTGAATGTCTCCTAATGGTCGTTGGCATGGATGAGCGCAGAGAAACGCAGGCTTAATACGATCAATTCCTGCACTGAGACGAGGATGATTTCTAGCTCTGCATGCTGTCATGAATCCACAAACGTCGTCAGTATCTTGAGGAAAAGAGAAATCTAACCTCTTTGCCATTCCGGAATGAATTGCCTCAAACGGCATTCCGTCGTACCCCGGAACATTAAGAACTTCCGCAATAAAACTCTCTTTACCAGGAACAAAATCGTCCTCAAGAGGAAGTTCTTCCTCTAAATCATCACCTTCCAGGTTTTCACCTGTTTCCACAGACAACAAAAAATCCCATCCACCACAGAAGGCTTCTTCTAGGTTTGTGGGAATATGTTCATCCGCATCTCCGCTTTCATTTGGATCCACTACTTCCATAATAGAGTCAAAATCAGCAGGTTCAGCCTCAGGGATCTTAAATTTACTGTACTCGTTATTATCAGCCCCCACTGACAGTGGCATGCTGATCAGGAGCACTGCGAGGAGTGCGCGCGATGATTTGAGGAAGGGAAGGGTCATACTTTTCTGCAAAAAACTGCAGAGAGTAGCACCATAGTAGAATAAGAGGAAATAGATTAATAGTGACCTGCGTCACGTTACTTATGTCACACTTTTTGTGATCACTACATACTTCTTTCTTTGTCTACCATACAAAGAAAGAAGCAAAGAAAAATCACCGCGCGCC
>CAYUBO010000122.1:0-2015 GCA_964443095.1 uncultured Candidatus Peribacteria bacterium
TACTTGGTCATTCTCAACCAGATTGACTACTTGGCTATGCCCATCTGCATCAGTCACAATTCTGACTTGTTTCGAACTTACAGTTTGCACAGGAATAACTACATCACCTGCTCTCCCTACCACAACATTCCTACCATTAATTGGATACTCTGCATCTGCTGCCTCACCATTGAGTTGTACTAATTTTGCACCCATAAGGAGAATATCCTGACTTGTATTTGAAAAGATGTCAACTATTACAATTATTAAACCATTCTATCCTTAACTGCCCGATTTCGCCTTTTTACCTCTCCTGCAGTTACCTTCCCTACAGCCTTAGATTTTTTCCCGTATTTTCTTTTATCATCTATTCCATAGACAGCCTGCATGTTTCCCATCCACCGCTGAATATGACTATTTGATGAAGATGCTGACTCGCTTGCAGTAATAGGAGGAGGTATGCGCACTCCATCTAAATCTCCATCTAAAGCATCCAAGTACTGTCCTGCTCTATCTTCATCTTCAATCACCGAACCATAATTAGGTGCGCCCGTAGCAGGATCCATTTTATCCCCATGTAGAAGTACTTGCGAGTACTCAATTTGATCTAGCTCAGAAGCTATACCAAGTTCCTCCAGATGCTGTCTACATGATGCAGCATCCGGGAATACAGTTTTGGAATCCTCCCCTCCATTCAAATCACAAATGGAGTAGTAGCGACCTGGGATTACAAACAAAACATAATTCCCAATCGTAGTCATAGAAATAGACTTTTCTGAGTCACCTTTTTCCTCCGGGAGTTGAATCCCTTTCTCCGGCTCGTCTTCTTTAAGAGACCACCGCCACGCAATATTCTTTCCATCTTTTGTTACACATTGAACACCATCTGGACTTCCATGATTACGAGCCAATGATGTCCCTCTTTCCATTTTTCCATCGGGCCCCATTATTCTAAACATGAAAGCGTATGGATATCCATCAAAACATATGACCTGCAAATTTCCGAAAGGCTTCATTTGAAGTCCAAGACCTTCTCTTGCATCTAAAGGAATTGGTTCTCCGGGAAGCAGATCTCTTTTTTTAACTGTTTGATTGTTGCCCTGTGGATCCACATCATTACTGTTCATTCTTGATAGAGCAACCACAAGTCCCAGCAATCCGACCAAAGCAGTTGTAGCGAGCGCTATTCTTCCACGGGTCAGTTCTATTCCTTTCTTCACAATTCTCTCCCTATTGTGCGGGGATGTTTCGCAAAGCTCTGGAAATTGTTTCTCCATTTCTGCCACAAGTTCAGCAAAGCTTCCGAAGCGATTGGAAGGATTTGCATCACGCATTCGTGAATAGATAGCTTCCATTCGCGGGTCCCCACAACCTAACTCCTGTGGCAATCCTTCATCTGCATACCTATGTTCAAATTCATCAGCTGCCTGCAAATCATAAGGAAGACGACCGTTTTGAACGTAATACCATGTAGCAGCTAATGAGAAAACATCACTTGCCGCACCTGCAGCCCCACCACCTGCAACTTCCGGAGCCATGAACGCAGCACTTCCTGCAAGATCACTCTTCTCAATGCGACGTGCTACAACACCCTTACCATCAACTGTCGCACGACCTACAAGCTTCTGGAAAGATTTACCCTCTCCATACGCCAAGCCCCAATCAGCTATTTTCACTCTTCCATCTGAGCACACTAGAAGATTGTGCGGCTTTATATCTCTGTGAAGCATCTCTTTCTCTTCCGCAAACCGCAATCCGCATGCTGTGTCATACATGAGTTGAAACCCCACATTCACATCCATCCCACCTTCAGGAACTCCCTCCGCAAGATCAGGACCATCGACTAGTTCAAGTGCCATGTAATCTCGTTGATCTTCTCCAGTGCCAACATCAAGCACCTGAAGAATTCTGGGATCTGTTAGTTGCTGCTGCACGTTTGCCTCAACAAAGAAAGCTCCTCTGAGCAGTTGATCCGTTGCCTGTGTTGACTCGGCATACGCAGTTGAAGCTGCCATTGATCTCTCTGCAACACTGAC
>CAYUBO010000122.1:2025-3683 GCA_964443095.1 uncultured Candidatus Peribacteria bacterium
GAATAAGCTGGCTTGCAGTTTGCTCCTCGCATGGTGTGCGAACTTTCAGCGCCACCATCCTGTCAGGCATCGCTTCATGATGTGCTGTGTACACAACACCCATACCACCTTCACCAAGTTCTTCTTCCATAATGTATGGCCCATACCTGACATTTAATCCTTCCTCTACTCGCATTGTCTGAAGCTGTGTAATTAGTCCTCTGTTTATGAGCCATGCGTGTAAACCATCGGCAAAATTTATTCCTTTCTGAAGCATCGCTTCTGCTTTTCCTGCACTGAATTCTCTAATTTCCTGCTCCAATCTTTCTGGCCTGATGACGCCGCATCTAAAAAGAGCTGTTACGTAATCCCGAGCAGTATCAAGTTCCGGAACTCCAAGTGAAGCCATATAATCGCCATCCAATTGACGTTCAGTCGTATCCATAACTGTCAGGACTGGAAATTATATAATATTTGTTATTATTAGCAATTATTTCATAATTTGATTGATCTGAGGCCATTTAGATGATAATATTGGCTTCTCATGACCACTTCAAACGCTGAACGTAGAGCACAACTGACGCACGCAGAAGAAGTTCTAGCTACGGTTCTAGAAGGAGAAACAGGGAAAGCTCAACAAGCCGAGCTACCCGCACAGAGAGAGCCTACTCGAAGTGGAGTAAGACGGAGTACAGATACCCTGTTAAAAAAACCAGCAATGCTTGCACGCGGAACAGGCACAGCTTTAGGTACCCATTAAATTGATCTTAATCCTCTGCTTTAGTATCCAAGCAACGCGCAGGTCGCTTCGTCATACGAAGAGCAGTCTGAGTATCCATTTGAGCAAACTGAATCTATATCACCGCAGCAGGAACCTTCGTCATAACCGGAACATGTACTGTCGCTACAGGCATCTTCCTGACAATCACATTCATTCTGATCGTAACAATCACATGAAGAGTCACATATATCTGTGCATACAGAAGACATGGAACTACCACCTGCACCATGGAATGAAGACGTTGAGTAGATTGTTGTCTCTGTAGACGATGTGCTGTAAACCGAAGAAGGTGTAGTTGTAGTTACAGAAGATGAAACGGTTGGATCAGGCTCTTCAATTACAGGAGGCTCTTCCACAATAGAATCATCCTCTGGCTCTTCTATGACTGAATCATCGGTTTCCTCCATAATTGAATCGGTTTCCTCACATGCACCACAGTCGAGATCACAAGTTGTACAATCTTCGCCCGGGTCACAAACATAATCACCACATGCCGGTCCGCAAGATCCGCAGTCAATATCACATGAGCTGCAATCTTCAGATCCATTACAAGCTCCATCTCCACAGTATTCGCTTGATTCACCTGTGTCACTCCACTCTTCTTCCATAAAAGTTTCAAAGTATTCCTCATCAAAATACCCTTCTTCATATTCCACCTGCGCGGTAAGAGGGACCATGTTCGGCAGGAGAAGGAAAAGGAAACAGTAAAACATCGATGCGAGAACGAATCCCTCAGTTCGATACATAAATGGTGTGTTTCGACCTTTTCTTGACATGTTTTTTGTTTTTGTAATTACATGAATAGTATAGCAAATTTGGCATTTCTCCGCAATTGGTGCTATTTAAACTCCTTTTCGTAGTTTAATGGTTAATTCTGTACTCATAGGTAGAATATCCG
>CAYUBO010000123.1:0-3661 GCA_964443095.1 uncultured Candidatus Peribacteria bacterium
CACTCTTGGAGAAAAAGCGATGGCCTCCAATATCGATTCGATTTCCGTTGTGATTGTACGTTTGCGCAATGCCTCCAATCGCATCTGTCTCCTCAAAGACAATCGGCCTCACATCCGTTCGCTTAATAAGTTCATACGCCGCAGTGAGTCCTGCAGGGCCAGCACCAGCGATGATGGCGATTTTATTACTCATGTTTGTGTAGTATTGAGTATTGAGTATCCAGTATCCAGTATATGGATAAGCATTTTTCAAAAAGATACGGAATACTCAATACCCAATACTGAATACTTCTATTTAAATACGAAGAATTTTCTCATCACAAAGTTCCAAATGAGCACTATCCACAATGCAATAATCTTGGCGACAATCTCATCGAAGTATAAGAAATCCACCTGAAGGTAAAGAAGTAGCTCTGTCCAGATAAGTCCTCCAATAGCGATTCCAATCACCATAAGTACTTCTTTAGCACGATGATGCTTGCTCTCAAAAACCCACAGAAGAACAATCGTATGATTCCATGCAAGTCCGACTGCATATGCAATTACAGCAGCAATCAGATAATGCATATCAAAATATGTGACCAACAGGCTATATAGAATCAAATCAATAACCGCTGAAGACCCTCCAACAAAGAAGTATCTGAAGAACTGAATGTGGGTCCCATTGGCACGTCCGAGAACAAAATGTCGCATAGTTGAATAATTTGGATCGCTGCACACTATACAAGAAGCGGGGGAAATCCCAAGGAACCAACCAGAAAATTCTTAAATAATCGGGATTTGAGATTCGATTTCGGGGATTTTGGTATAGGATGCACCCCGCATGGCCAATTCAACTATCTGCATGGTCGGCTTAGGATACGTAGGTCTTCCACTCGCACACGCATTCGCGAAGAAGGGATATGGCGTTATTGGTTTTGATGTGAATGAGAATAGGATTACTGAATTAACTGAGGGAAAAGATAGTACGAATGAGCTTACGGATGATCAACTCAAGAATGTTGATATCGATTACACTACCGATCCTGGGAAGATTGCTGGTGCGGACATCGTGATTATGGCTCTGCCCACTCCTATTGATGACGACAACAATCCGGATATTACGATTTTGAAGCAAGCCAGCGAAACAGTCGGTGCAAACATGAAGAAGGGCGCTATTGTTGTTTATGAATCAACCGTGTACCCGGGAACGACTGAGGAGATATGCGGCCCGATACTTGAGGAGGCATCCGGAATGAAGTGTGGAGAAGATTTCTTTCTGGGTTACTCTCCTGAAAGGATCAATCCCGGAGACAAGGAACACACTGTGGAGAAGATTGTGAAAGTTGTTGCCGGTCAGGATGAAAAAACGACTGACACACTCTGCGAACTTTACGACTCGGTGATTGTTGCCGGCACGCACCGTGCGTCGAGCATAAAAGTTGCTGAGATGGGGAAGGCGATCGAGAATGCACAGCGTGACCTGAATATTGCATTCATAAATGAGGTAGCAATGCTATGTAATAAGATTGGGATATCTACGAAAGATGTTTTAGCCGCGGCACAGACCAAGTGGAACTTTCTGCCATTTCAACCGGGACTCGTTGGAGGCCATTGTATTGGTGTTGATCCTTACTACTTGGTAGAAAAAGCGAAACAACTTGGTATGGACACTCATGTGATTACCGCAGGACGCTCTACAAATGATGGAATGAGTTCTTTTGTTTCTGTGCACGTGGGCGACACACTTGGTGATAAGAAAAACGGAGCTAAAGTACTCGTGCTTGGACTCACATTTAAGGAAGACATTCCTGATACAAGGAATAGTAAATCCGGAGAGGTAGTCAGACAGCTTGATGCTATTGGATGTGATGTATATGTGAATGATCCTCAGCTTGGGGATTATTTGATTGAGAAAGATGGAATGAAAACCGGATCACTTGATGACGGACCTTTTGACGCGATTCTTCTTCTTGTTCCTCACAAAGAATACCTTGATGTTGGGACAGAAGGACTTATTGCAGCCACAAAAGATGGGGGAATAATCTACGACCTGAAATCCATTCTGGATAAAGGTAAGATTGAGAAGTCAGGAAGGAAATACCTTGCACTCTAAGAACCGATCACCAACTCCAACATGATACTTCCCTGGAAAAAATTTAATCGACACCCACCAGCGAGGCAAATTGCATTCGGTGAGATGCTAGCTGCAGTCGTTCTTGCAAACATGGTTCCAGTTTTCACAAAAACTCTGTACGACACCGGATGGACACCGATTATCCTATACTTTTGCACACTGTTGATAATGAGCATCATGCTTGGAGTGCATGAAATGATGGCACTCGAACGTGGTGCAAGATGGGGAATGACAAAAAGTGACATTGGGGGAACTGTGATATCCACACTTACCGGTGGTGTTGTTGGCCCTCTTCTCTTCTTCCACGGATTGCAATTCATTAAGGCATCGGAGGCAATTGTTCTCACAAGTGCACTTCCTTTCTTCATGGTAATTTTTGCAATTATTTTCCTGGGAGAAAGGCTTAACTGGCAGACATTCTTTGGCGGATTGTTTATAGCCGCCGGAATTGTTGTGCTTCTATGGGATAAGATTCTCGCAACAGAAATTAGTCCGGGTGTACCCATGCTCCTGTGCTCTGCTGCACTTGGTGCACTCACAACAATCGTACACAAGAAGTTTATTGTGCATCGTCATCTGGATTCCATTGTTCTAGTTCGTACTCTCTTGAGCACGACTCTTGTTGGTTTGTGGCTTCTGATGAATGAGCCTGAATCATTCAAGATGCTTGCTGGCCCACAGAACATGTGGCTCCTGCTCTCGCTTCCGATCTTCGGATTCCTGTTCCCGTTCTTCCTTTACTACAGATCACTTCGAGAGGTGAAAACCGTCGAAGCCGGTGTGATCTCTGCAACCGGTCGCGTGATGGGAATCATTCTCGCAGCATCAATTCTGGGAGAGACTCTTACTGCAACTCATTCTATTAGTATTACCTGTATTGTCTTTGGAATCCTCTTCGTAAACGTGCCACTTACAAGAAGAAGGATCATTCCTTCACGTATTCCGGAGGGTGGACCGCTTAGAAAGTAGGTTCTCACGGTAAAAAATTCTTAAGAATACTACTGATCTGTGCGTAAATTTTGCTTTTCAAATTGTAGACCTGACTTTGCTCTTCTAGGGGGATTGACTTAAGTGCTAAAAAAAGCAGAATCGGCTCTTATGCCTGATTTTCTGCAACTGGTTCCAACTCTTCAAGACGAGGATGACTTCCCTCCTCAGCTTGCGCTATTTGCGACTGATCCGGACGGATTTAGGCACGGAAACTACGAGATTGTTGCAGCAACTCTATGCAGTGTCGCTCAGACACTAGAAAGAGACCCACTCATGAATGCTGCAATGGATAGAATCGGATTTGATAGAGATCCGTCCGTTCAAGAGCTCGATGATCCTGCGCTCGGAACGGGACAACATCTTGCTTTAGTTTGTGAGCACAGCGTAAGACGGCAGGCTATCCCTCTTTCTATAGTAACAGTGGAAGAAGAAATGGATGGTGGGCTCGCAAGTAGAGTACTTAGCGAAGCAAAAGAAATGATTGCCGGAATGCGCGCACAGATAGATCTTCAAATTGCTCATGAGCAGCGAGTGAGTTTTATGGATGATGATATT
>CAYUBO010000124.1:0-2306 GCA_964443095.1 uncultured Candidatus Peribacteria bacterium
CGTTCGTCTAGTGGTTAGGACACCAGGTTCTCATCCTGGAAACAGGGGTTCGATTCCCCTACGGGCTGCCATCTAGTGCAATCATGCCTCATTTGAGGTAACGGTACTATTTTGGTATAGTATTAATGAACATAAACGACCACTCGCATGGCAGACATGAAGGATCCTGAACAGGCAAAGAAGAAGAAGACTTCCCCGAAAAAAGCTCCTGGGAAACTACGCGGGAGACTTCCAAAACAAGACTGGAGCTTAACTAATATCCAGATTTCTTTGAGTCGCGATGGTGTTCTTGGGGCTGCAAAATCCGCATATAGCTTATATCAGTCTGGAGTGATTCCGAATACAGGCGTTGCTCTTGGCGCAGCTGCACAAAGGCTAAATGAATCGTACCAAAATGTTGGCGGAGGACTTAAAGGCCATGCACCAACGAGGAACCTAGAGATGTCAATGGGGCCTGCAGAACGACAAGGCCTTGAAGTGGATGCACTCCGATTCTTAAAAGTTTTTGGAGATGCCATGAATCCTATAGATCCATTAGGGGGAGCAATTTCTAGCGAAGCGAACATGCGTCTCATGCAGAGATTTGGAAAGGCTTAGAATTATTTGTAATAAGCATCTGTTATTGAGGATAATAATTACCCATGCCCTACTTCTACCTAGCCCGTTGCTCCGATGATTCCCTGTATTCAGGATCATGCAAAGATTTGATAGAGCGTGAAAAAAAGCATAATGATGGTAAAGGTGCAAAATACACACGATCTCGAAGGCCGATTAAGATGATTTATCACGAGTAGTTCGAAACACTTTCTGAAGCCAAGAAGCGAGAAGCAGAAGTGAAGAAGATGAGCAAATCGGAGAAGGAGAAGCTCGCACAAAAATAGGACATTGCTTAGCAAGATTGATCCGATACCATGGGGTCATGAAAAAGGCCCTGCCGATCTTAGCCATTGCATTCATATTGATTTTAATTGGTGGGTTTCTGTTCTCACTGAATAATCCGATTTCGTTGGATGACGGATTGCGACATTTGGCTATGGCAAGGGAAATGATGGTGAACGGATTTGGGGTTGGATGGCAGAGATTCTTCTTTGCAGGGTACTTCTCACAGCACTTACTGGATCCGTGGTTCCTCGCAAACATTTCATATATTCCGGTATCAAGCTTACCGACTGAAGTAGCACTGAAGATTTATACCCTTATCAACATTGCACTACTGATCGGGGCTTTTTCTTGGACTCTTCGCTTCTACAAACTTCCAATTCGGTGGCATGTCTTCCTGATATTTCTTTTGATATTTGCGGATAAGATTTTCCTGTATCGACTGTTACTTGGGCGTCCATTCATTTTGATAACAGCACTACTACTGATTATTTTCCGCGGCGTAATTGAGAAAAGATGGCTGCTTGTTTCAACATGTCTACTAATCGCAACGCTCTTCTCGCAACTTTTTGTCTTCCCATTCTTCATTGTATGTTTCGGCTGCGGATGGCTCTGGCTACTGAAAGACAGAAAATCATCCATCAAGATTTTTGCATCATCATGTGCAGCAATTGTGATCGGATTGATGCTACATCCACACAGCTTAGAGTACATCCGATATCTCTTGATGGTATTCCTGCGAATTCCATGCGCAAGTGACAGCCTAATTCTTGGAACAGAGATGCAATCTGGTTACATGTTCACATACTCAGTTGCAGGAGTTATAGGCATATGCACATTCATGACAATTGTGTCATTGTGCCTGAAATGCTCCCCTACTTTAAAACTATATAATCGGAGAGCAACAACTCTGCTCGCCGCAATTGCATTTGTACTACTTGGCGTTTTCTACAATTGGGCACGAGGCATAGACCTTCTATGGCCAATACTGATTTTGCTCCTCGCTTCTTTCATGGAGCTTCACAAACCATTCCTAAAAGAAGCTTGCGAATGTAAACAAAAGATCCTTGGGAGATCAATCCCGCAGGGATGGTTGATAGTGGCTGTTGTCTCAGTTCTATTTTGTGCAAATTCACTCTCAATTAATTATCAACTTCGCAAAACAGATTCTGATAGGGCGCTTGCACATGCGGAAATCTTATCGGTTATACCATCCGGATCACGAGTTCTGAATATCGACTGGGATAGAATCCCCGTCTACCTGAATTTTAGACCTGATCTTAAATATGCCACAGGAATAGATAACACCTTCACCTACATTGATAACAAAGAAGGATATAATATTGTAAACGCAGCGTTTTCTGATGCGTTCAAGTTTGATGACTCAATTATTGATGTAGATGTATGGATTAATCAGCTACTGAAGC
>CAYUBO010000124.1:2338-3634 GCA_964443095.1 uncultured Candidatus Peribacteria bacterium
GAGAAGATTATCTCAGCTCTTGATGTAGCAAAATCCCTCAAGAGGATCTCGGATGATGGATCAGTGTTTGCGTTGTATGAGATTTATTAAGAACCGTAAACAATCCTACGAAGATTTTCTAAGTGTAGTTTCGCTTGTTCATAATCCGGATTGATGGATACAACTTTCTCGAGAGCCTCAACTGATTCCGTTAATCTGCCCATTTCTGCAGTAACTTTGGCAAAGTTGTACAGAGCCGGAATGTATAGCGGATCAATTTCAAATGCTTTGCGATAGTACAGGATTGCATCCTGTGGTCTTCCCATATCCTGATACAGGATTCCAAGATTGAAGTGTGGCTCGGCGAGATCATAACCAAGAGATACTGCTTCCTCAAAGAGGACTAGAGCAGCTGCACTGTTTCCCTGATTTCTCAGAAGTTCACCTAGTAAGATATAAGCGGCTATGTCTTCCATGCCCATAACTGACCGATCCTTGGAACGCTCAATTGCTTCTTGGAATAAAGCCGCAGCTCTTTCTTCATTCCCATCTTGCAATGCAAGTTTCCCAAGATTCGCATACGGAACCGGATTTGTAGGATCAACACTAATCGATTGATTGAATGCGAGTTCTGCTCTCTCAAGCTCAAATCTACCCATAAGTGCAGATCCAATATTGTTGTGAGCCAATCCATTATTGAAATCAACTGCCAGCACCTTCTCATACATGGTCTCGCTGTTCTTCCATGTACGTACCTGCAACATAGTGAGTGATGAAAATATCACAGTGATGAAGATAATGATCCCTAGAGATATGTTTCTGACTCGTACACGAGATACTGCTAATCCGATGAGATAGAAAATCCCGATTGATGCGAGATACACGTATCTATCAGAGGCAAAGAAGACATGCTGGAACTTTGCATATGTGAAGATACTTGGCAAAAATGCAATCAAGAAAAATGTGATACCGAAGACGATTTCTCGAGTTCGATTCAAAGAGAGAAAAGTGATCAGCAGAATCACAAGTGTGATGAGAATCGGTACGAAAAACTCCGGTGATGCGATTGTGATCGGATCATGTTGCAGATACATCACATTCAAGTTGAATGGGAATATTAGCTTTCCAATTACAAAAATGCAGCTCTTGAAGAAGAGTAGTACCCGATCAGTAATCGCAAGTATGGATGTGTAATCTTGCTTCCCAAATAACGCGATGATCCCGAAGATGATGCTTAGGAGAACAAACGGAGTGATTTCTTTCGCTTTGGTTGATTTGTGCTCCTTCCAGTCAATGAGAAGCATCATTATCGGAAGC
>CAYUBO010000125.1:0-3595 GCA_964443095.1 uncultured Candidatus Peribacteria bacterium
TCACAATGCATGAGCTTGCTAGCTATCTCCTCGGATCCATGGAAGTAAGAATAATGCATGATGTGAATAGCGATGTGTTTGCACACGTACAGAGGCTGTCTACAAAATTCCACGTTAACGCATTTGCAGGAGCAACAACACGAAAAATCAGCAGGGGTGTAGACGGTGTTGAAAGCATGATTGATCACATCTGGTTTCACTTCCTGCCGCTAATCATCTACATGATTGGATTGATGATTGTGCTTTCTATCTATGCACCTTTGATCGGTCTAGTAATGCTAGCAGGAATTATTCTGTATGTAATCGTTTCAGTTTCGCTAAACATAATTCTTTCAAAACTGTATATATGGGTAGATAAGCAGGATACAAAAGTGACTGCGAGCATGGTAGATGCCATTACAGGAAACGCTGTAGTAAAAGCTTTCGCGCAGGAAAGTTTTGAAGATAAGAGGCACGGATATGTTCTCTCTGAATGGAAGAAACGACTTTGGTTCTCATGGAAACTTGGAAGTTTCTTTATGTGGATTCAGTTCATGCTGCTGATGGTTATTGAGCTTGCTGCATTCATGCTCGCGCTATGGCTCTGGTCCAAAGGACAATTTACAGCTGGTGGATTCATAGTAATTCTATTCTACGTTGGAGATCTTTGGGGACGGATGCTGGATATTGGAAGAAACACACGTGAATATCTGAAGTCTGTTTCCAACGCAAAAGAGATGGTTACAATAATCAGCACACCTGTTGAAATTGCTAACAAGCCGGATGCAGAAGACATGATTGTGTCGAAAGGATCAATTTCTTTCGATCACGTTACTTTCATGTACGAGAATCAAACAGATCCTGTGTTCCGTGACTTTTCACTGAACATTAAACCTGGGGAAAGGATTGCACTAATCGGTCATTCAGGAGGAGGGAAAAGTACCATCGTTAAACTACTAATGCGTCTTTATGATCTTGATACAGGTACTATTTCAATTGATGGTAAGGACATAGCTGATGTTACACAGGAAAGTCTTCGATCATTAATAGGAGTTGTTCCACAGGACCCGATCTTGTTCCACAGAACCATTGCAGAAAACATTTCGTACGCAAATTCAGATTCAGATATGGAAGAAGTTATTGAGGCTGCAAAAAAATCTAGAGCTTCTGAATTCATTGATAATCTTCCAAAGGGATACGACACTCTTGTAGGAGAGCGCGGAGTTAAGCTCTCAGGAGGAGAGAGACAAAGAGTTGCTATTGCCCGTGCAATGCTTGCAGATAAGCCAATTTTAATATTGGACGAGGCGACAAGCAGCCTGGATTCCCTGTCGGAAAAATACATTCAGGAAGCCCTTGAGTATCTGATGGAAGGAAGAACGACCATAGTCATTGCCCACAGGCTTTCGACTATCAAGAAAGCTGATAGGATCCTGGTCATTGAAAATGGTCAGATTGTGGAAGAGGGGCCCCACAGTACGCTTGTGAATCTAGAAGGGGGTGTGTATCGACACCTTTTCGAGCTCCAGGCAGGAGGATTCATCGGTGAATAGGGCTCATTTCGAATCTAAGGGCACAAATGAGGCAAGATTTTCGTAATTTACGCGCCCCACTTTCCTTGACTCTTTACAGAGTTCTGCCTAAACTTTCGCAGCTGAATCTGGCTACTCTTTATAAGCTCTAGCCAGAATCCTTACGAATTATCTTTTCTCTCTTTTTCCCCTTTATTGAACATGGCAGACAAGAAATTTGACCGCAGCAAGCCACACGTTAACGTTGGTACTATTGGACACGTTGACCACGGTAAAACAACTTTAACAGCTGCGTTGTCCCTAAACTTCTCACCGGAAGGAGAGAAGAAAGACTTTTCCGCAATCGACAACGCTCCAGAAGAGCGAGAGCGCGGTATTACTATTGCAACAGCACACGTCGAGTATGAATCTGACAAGCGTCACTACGCACACGTCGACTGTCCAGGTCACGCTGACTACGTTAAGAACATGATTACTGGTGCCGCCCAGATGGATGGTGCCATTCTCGTAGTCTCCGCTGCTGACGGTCCAATGCCTCAGACGCGTGAGCACATTCTCCTCGCACGTCAGGTGAATGTTCCTTACATCGTTGTCTACCTAAACAAAGTAGACATGGTTACAGATCCGGAACTTCTTGAGCTCGTTGAGGTAGAGGTGCGTGAACTACTCAACAAATATGAATTCCCAGGTGATACCACTCCAATTATTAAGGGCTCTGCTCTTAAGGCACTTGAGGGTGATGCAGAACAGATCGAAAATCTTAAGCAGCTTCTTGCTGCTTTGGACGAGCACATTCCTGAACCAAAACGTGAGACCGACAAGCCTTTCCTTATGCCAGTTGAAGACGTCTTCTCTATTAAGGGTCGAGGAACAGTTGCAACAGGTCGTATTGAGCAGGGTAAGGTTCTTGTGAACGATGAAGTTGAGCTTGTTGGTATTAAAGAGACACGAAAGGTTGTTGTTACAGGTGTTGAGATGTTCCACAAGCTTCTTGACGAAGGAATTGCAGGTGACAACGTTGGTCTTCTCCTACGTGGTATCGAGCGTGAAGAGATCCAACGTGGTCAGGTTCTTGCAAAGGGTGGATCTATAACTCCTCACACCAAGTTTGATTCCGAGGTGTATGTCCTTACAAAAGAAGAAGGAGGACGACACACGCCATTCTTTAAGGGATACAAGCCCCAGTTCTACATCCGTACAACTGACGTTACTGGAACAGTTGAACTTCCTGAGAATGTAGAAATGGTTATGCCAGGTGACAACGTTAAGTTCAAAGTCACTCTTGGCGCTCCAATTGCTCTCGACGAAGGAACTCGCTTTGCTATCCGCGAAGGAGGCCGAACCGTTGGTGCAGGTGTTGTAACAAAGATTTCTGAATAAGCAGTTAAAAGGGGAGGATCCTCCTCCCCTTTTTATTTCCCACCGCTCTTTCCTCCCACCGCTATGACTCCTACAAAGAAGGAACCATCGAAAAAGACCACCAAGAAAGCAGGCCCTAAGAAAGCCAGCACTAAGAAGAAAAATTCGAAGGCTTCCATGAAAGATATTGCTGCAACAGCAGTTGCATCTAAGAAGGATGAAAAAGAGTCAAAAGCGGATAAGGGTAAAGATAAGATTCCATCCATTCGAATTCGCTTGAGTGCTTTTGATCATATAGTTCTAGATGAGGCAGCAGCGAAGATTTTGGATAACGCAGAAAGAAGCGGAGCAGTGGTTCACGGACCTACTCCCCTTCCAACAAAGATTCGCAAGTTCACAGTGAACAAATCTACATTCAAGCACAAGGACTCACGTGACCAGTACGAGATGCGTATTCACAGAAGGCTCATTGATCTTAAGGAAACAACTTTCAAAACGATGGAAAGCCTACAGAGTCTTAGTCTGCCATCCGGTGTAGATATCGAGATTAAAATGGGATAGGAATTTTTATTTCCAATCCCTCACTATCAAAGCTTCCGCCGCGGCGGACTGTTCTGCTTTCTGTTTGCTGTTACCTTTTCCTTCCGCAACTTTTTCATCTCCAAGATAAGCAGCACAGACAAAGTGTTTATCGTGATTCGGGCCTGTTTCACTTAAGACTTCAT
>CAYUBO010000126.1:0-3529 GCA_964443095.1 uncultured Candidatus Peribacteria bacterium
TCCGTCTCCGCTAGTGATCCTTCTACTGTGTGAGCAGGGTCCTGACCTGTTGAGAGGTAGAGAGCTGCAATTACATTTGCTGCGTGCAAGTTCTTCCCGAGTGCACCGGCGAGTTCACTCCCGAGATTCAGTTTTGCGTGCGCTGCATCACCCATCAACTTAGGATCTGATTTCAGGACCGATCCAATTACATCAGAACTAATCACAGCTGATGCGGTTACTTCGTATCCGCGACCTTCATCACGTGTTCTCTTACTGGGCTTCTTGTCGCTATCAATATTCGCTGCAACTGTCACAAATGTTCCGCTGATGTTCTCCGCAATCCATTCACCAACTGCCTGTGCGGCGATCGTAACCATATTCATTCCCATTGCCTCATCTGTATCTGCATTGATGGTGATAAAGACGTGGTCATCCTTCGTATCAATTGAGGTCTTCACGATCTTGAGGTGTCCACTAGTCGTTTCACCAGCTTCTTTCCATTCATCCTCTTTCTCTTTTAGATCTTTTGTAAACTGATCACTGTCATCAACTTTAAAAGCAATTGATCTCGTGATGCCGTGGTATGTCGACTCCACTTTAAGGTCAGATTGGTTTAATACTTTGCATCCACGGTTAACGCTTGCGACAAGTGCACCTTCTGTTGTTGCAAGTGGAAGAAAAATATCTGCGCTTTCACCCGAAGAAAAAGTGACACTCAGCGGACCTGCAATTCCAACTGGGATTGGTACTGCTCCGATCATCTGTTCGCAATTCTTTTCATCAGCCTGTCCGACCTGATTCTCATCAATCATAAGATTACCCAAATCTACACTTAATTCGCTCTCTGCACGCTTTCTGCGCTCATCAACCCGCTCAATTGGGGACATGCCATCTGGTAGATTACGGAGATCCATGGAATTGCATGATAGCACCATATGAGGACAATGGACTTAGGACTATGGACAAAGGCCCCCTTTGTCCCATGTCCTTTGTCCAAAAAGATCAATATTGACTAAATAATTGAGAAATAGATGTTCTACAATATCAAATATGCCCTCATCCATTTCTGTATCGGCACCCGGCAAACTGATGCTCCTCGGAGAGCATGCTGTTGTTTACAATCGCCCCTGCATTGTAACGGCTGTCGGACAGCGGATGCATGTGGCAATTGAGAAGCTCGATGATCCAGTATTTCAACTTGATGCTCCTGATGTTGGAGTAGAGAACTACGAAAAACCGATGGATCAACTGGGTACCGGAGAGCTACCTAAAGGTGCACGGTTCGTTGAAGTTGCGACAAGTCGCGTCTATAAAGATGGCGGGATGCCAGGTGGAATAAAAATAACAACGAGATCAGAATTCTCTTCTGAGTACGGTTTTGGTTCTTCATCTGCTTCTGCTGTCTGCACAGTTAAAGCAATATCGGAGCTTTACGATCTGGATCTTCCTGAAAAGAGCATATTCAAATACTGCTTCGAGACTGTGCAGCAGGTGCAAGGCGGAGGTTCTGGTTTTGATATTGCTGCTTCGCTTTACGGTGGAACGCTCTACTTCTTGACCGGAGGAAAAACGATCGAGCCGCTATCAATTCAATCACTCCCTCTCGTAATCGGTTATACGGGAGTAAAAGTCGATACGATGGAGATCGTAAGAGAGGTCAAAGATCTTGCGGAGAGAGATCCGGATTTGGTCGAAGGCGTCTACAATCAAGTATCAGAGTTGGTTGATGCTGCGAAGGATGAGATCACTTCCGGCAATTTTGAAGAGCTTGGGAAGCTCATGAACTTCAATCAATCACTTCTTAATGATCTTGGTGTAAGCAGTCCATTACTGGATGAGATGATCAAGGGGGCAAGAGATGCCGGAGCATATGGCGCGAAGCTTTCCGGTGCAGGAAAAGGAGATTGCATGATTGCACTGGTTCCGGAAGAGAAGAGGAGCGAAGTTGCGCTTGCAATCGAATCCGCAGGAGGACAAGTAATTGATGTACCTGTTAACGTTCTCGGTGTTACTATCGAATAATGAAGGCGACTGCATCCGCACCGGCGAACAATGCACTCATCAAATATTGGGGAAGAAAAGATGAAGAACAGAGGTTGCCTGCGAATGGAAGCATCTCCATCAACTTGAGTGAACTCAAGACTGTGACAACAGTTGAATTTTCATCGGATTATAAAGAGGACAGAGTCATCATTGGCGGAGAGGAAGGTGGCAAAAAAGCAGAGAGAGTCATAAAACATCTTGATCGCATCCGATCACTCGCAGGCATCAGCGATCACGCAAAAGTTGTGAGTGAGAATAAGTTCCCGTCTGATACAGGACTCTCATCATCCTCATCTGCATTTGCAGCACTTAGTCTTGCGGGAGCGAAAGCTGCAGGATTAGATCTTTCCGAGAAGGAGTTATCCATTCTAGCAAGACAAGGATCCGGCAGTGCATGCAGATCTATTCCGGACGGATGGACAGAGTGGCTTGACTCCGATTCGAGTGAGACATCCTACGCAGAATCTATCTTTCCGCCTGATCATTGGGATGTATGCGATCTTGTTGCCCTTGTAAGTACAGAGAAAAAGCATACAACTTCGAGCAGAGGGCACACTAGTGCAGACACGAGTCCTTTTATGAATCAAAGAATTTCCGGTATTCCGGATAAGATCAATAGGATCAAGCAGCTGATTAAGGAGAAGAACTTCTCTGAGTTTGGAAAACTCGTTGAAGCGGAAGCACTTGAACTCCATTCAATAATGATGACGCAGGATCCGCCTCTCCTTTACTGGCTCCCCGGGACTGTGAAAGTTATGCGGGCTGTGCAGGAGTGGAGAGAGGAGGGGATACCTGTTTTCTTTACTGTGAATACAGGACAAGACATCCACATTCTCTGTGAGAATAAAGATCAGGAGATTATCAAAAAGAAATTAAGTGAAATGGAGTGCGTGCGGGAAGTGATCGTTAATAAAGTCTGTGAGGGGGCGAGACTTTCTGATGATCATCTGTTTTAAGAGACGATGAAATAACCGTGATCTGCTGCGATGCTCTCGATCAGATTCTTATCTTTATGAAGTGCGAGAACGATGCCTCCTCCTCCGGAGCGCGCTCCCGCTCCAAGCGCTTTAGCTACACCTTTTTCCTGTACAATTTTTTTGATCAACTCCTGCACTTCCCTAGGGATTACACCCAACTCAATCTGTGCTTGGCAGTGATCATTGAGGATTGATCCGATCTCTTCACCTTCAAGCAATCTTTCGGTGCATTTTCCGATCCGTTCCAATGCATCTTCACATTCGTCCTTGCGATCTGATATCCACTGCACGAGCTCCGCAGTTGTTTCATTGGGGCTTCCTGTATCAATCAGCACCGCATCCTTTAGAAGATCAGGTGGAAGCTCAATCGGCTTTGGTTCCTCTCCTTTCTTAAATAGGGTAGGGACAGCGTCCCAGATCACGGAGAAGTCCAGTCCACTATGGTTTGGACTCAGTTCATCTTCTATCTCCAGAGCTTTCTCTCTGCAATCTACTCCCAGTAAACATCATGCTACTGCAATCACAAT
>CAYUBO010000127.1:0-3517 GCA_964443095.1 uncultured Candidatus Peribacteria bacterium
GAATACCGGGAATGAATCCTCCACGCTTCTGGATTGTCTCTGCGATGTCATCCGGCTTGAAGGTAACCGATACGTAGAAGTATGTGAAACCGAGCACAAGCAGGAAGTATATTGCTATATAGATAAGACTCGGATTTTGCGGATTGATGTACGAGTTAATGAAGTTAACAACAAACTGGAACCGAGGAGCAGTTGAAAGGAACTGCGCAACTATTGCAGGCAGTGTGATGAGTGAAATTGCGAAGATGATAGGAATCATTCCTGCTTGATTGAGTCGGATGGGGATGTTCCCCTGTACTCCACGTCCTGCCCCCTGGTTCGCGTATGTGATTGGTATGAGACGATGTGCGTCTGTGAAGAGCACAACGGCTACAAGAAGCGCCAGAGAGACAATACAGAACAAATAGAATGCAGCTAGCTTTCCTTCTCCTGCAAGGAACATTGAACTGAGGATAGTTGGCATCCCTGCGACAATACCCGTGAAGATAATGAGGGAGATTCCATTCCCGATCCCCTTCTCTGTAATGAGCTCACCCAACCACATTAGGAAGAGCGCACCAACAGTCACAAAAATCATTGGTGCGAGAACTCCAGGGAATGTTAGATCTACAAGTTGCACTCCACCTCTTCCTAGAAGGATTAGGAATCCGTAACTCTGTACGAATGCGAGAGGGACTGTGAGGTAACGTGTGTAGCGGTTGATCTGTTGACGACCCTGTGCACCCTCCTTATTCATAGCTTCCAGCTTAGGAAAGATAACCGTCGAAAGCTGCATGATAATTGATGCATTAATGTAAGGAGAGAGTCCGAGAAGTACGACTGAGAAATTATCAATTGCTCCTCCAGTTAGTGCTGCAAACACTCCTACAACTCCTCCACCATGTCTGGATTCCAGAAACTGCTGAAGGGCAAATGGGTCTGCCCCGGGAACTGCAATGTGTGCAACTATGCGATAGATGAACAAGAGAAAAATAGTCATGAGGATGCGCTTGCGCAGATCCTCTGAGTGCCAAAGCTGACGTAGGTAAGCAAACATTATTTCACGATTTGGATGGACCCACCTGCCTTCTCAACTGCTTCCTTTGCACTCTTCGATGCAGCGTTCACTGTAAGCACAAATTTCTTTTTAACTTCTCCATTGTTGAGTAGTTTAACAGGCTTGTTGGTGCTGACGATTTTCTTCTCTTTCAACGCGGCAATGTCGTACGTTCCTGCATCAAGTTTCTCTTCCAAGATTGAAACATTCACAACTTCATATTCCTTACGTGTAGGATTGCGGAAACCTCCGAGCTTTGGCTGCCTTCGCAAGAGTGGTGTCTGCCCACCCTCAAATCCAAAACGTCGTCCCTTACCTGATCTGGAACGCTGCCCCTTGGTTCCGCTTCCCGCAGTTGTACCACGTCCCGCAGCATTCCCACGTCCGCGACGAATGGCTTTCTTACGGGATCCTGCGGCTGGTGATATCTGATGAAGCATGAGTTTATGGTAGGTAGAAAGCTAGAGACTTGCGAGTGTTTTGCCAAATTCTATTGCGGCGTCCGGACCATTTCCTGTGACTATATTTCCATCAATGGAAACCACCTCACCTGTGTACTGGGCACCGTATTTCTCAAAAGTTTCGACGTTTTCAGGACTCTCCCATACAGTCGCACGCTTTCCTCCAAGAACACCTGCTTTCGCTAAGATAGTTGGAGCAATGCAGATAGCACCAAGTGGCATATCTGCTTCAGATGCACTGCGGGCAATCTGAAGTGCATCATTGTCACCAACAAATACAGAAGCTCCTGGGCCTCCAATAAATGCAATTTTGTCATACTCAGAGACGTCGACATCTCGTAGTGCGATGGATGATTCCTGTGTTCCGCCAAACTTTCCTGTGCACTCACCTGCTTCTTTGCTGGCAACTGTAACTTCAATACCAGCTGCGGTAAGCCCATCAACGGTTCCCTGATATTCCTGATCTTGGAATCCTTCTTGCGCGATGATGACGAGTGCTTTTGGCATAGAAATTATTTTTTTTCATCGAGTCCGACTTCTTCTTTAGTTACTTCTTTAATCTCGAGATTGCCAACTTCTCCTTCAGCAGCTTCTGTTACTTCCTTTTCCTTCTTCGCCAGATCCTCTTCTGGTGGGAGATCTCCACGTAGGGATGAGAGCGCTTTAATAACTGCCTGAGCATTCACAAGCTTGTTGCTCGTTCCATACCTCTTACTTAGAACGTTCTTCACACCTGCATGCTCAAGGATCACACGAAGTGCACCACCAGCGATTATTCCTGTTCCTTCTGATGCTGGAACAAGTCTAATGCGGGCAGCTTTGAATTTCAGATCGACTTCGTGCGGGATAGTTTCATTGATGATTGGAACGCGGATCATGTTTCGTTTCGCTTCCTGTACAGCTTTCTGAACAGCTGATTGGACTTCGTTTGCCTTTCCTGTTCCAAGACCAACCTTTCCTTTTTTGTTACCGACAACAACAACGGCACGGAATCTCAATCGGCGTCCTCCTGCTACAACACGTGTAACGCGATCAACGGATAGTGTTGTCTCTTCATACTCCTTGGGCTCACGCTGTCTGCGTGCACCTTTTCGACGATCCGGTTTTGAAGTTTTGGCAGCCATAGAAAAGTTAAGCTGTAACTGATAAAGAATCCGGGAGTGCAGTGATAGGAACTAGTGCAACCCCATCTTTTCCTCCAACTGAAAAACGAACGAAAACCTGATCTCCAATTCTCTTAGGCATACCTTCAGATATAGTCACAACTGCAGTGCCCCTTCTAATAGAATCAGATTGATGAGCTAGCATTCCAGCACGCTCAGCGCATCCCATGCTACCGAGCATCTTTGCGCTAGTATCCATTTCTCTTGCACTACTATGCAGATCATCTGCTACTGCTCCTACGAATGCCGGTGTCTGATCAGGAATAATCATAATACTAGAAAGTTAAACCTGCGCCGCGTGCAGCTTCTGCAAGCTCTGCGATGCGACCATGGTATTTGTAACTATTACGATCAAAAACAACTTTTGAAATCTTCTTATCTTTTGCCTTCTTGGCAATGAGTTCACCGAGTTTCTTTGCTCCTTCCTTGTTTGCCTTTGCCTTAGCTTCCTTTGTGCTTGCGGCAACAATTGTCTTTCCTGATTCATCATCAATCAACTGAGCAGTGATCTGCGTTAGGGACCGATACACGGAGAGGCGTGGCTTATCTGCACTGCCAGTTACGCGTGCGCGGATGCGTCGCTTTCTTGCTTGCCTGTCTTGATACTTTTTACTTTGCATACGAATTAAAGGAATGATTATTCACCTACGCCGGCTCCTGCCGCAGCCTTACCAGGCTTACGACGGACGTACTCATCAATGTAACGAACACCTTTGCCCTTGTATGGCTCAGGTGGACGATAGGAGCGGATTTCTGCTGATACCTGTCCGACCATCTGCTTATCAATACCACGAATGATGAGAATGTTTTTATTCTTCTCGTCTTGCGTGATCTCGATTCCGTCCGGAACTGCGTAG
>CAYUBO010000128.1:0-3509 GCA_964443095.1 uncultured Candidatus Peribacteria bacterium
AGTGCGTTGGCATTGACCCAATCCCCGAAGCAATAGAGTTTGCTAAAGAGCGATTCCCATCGGTCCAGTTCCATTGCGGGTATGCTCCAGATGACATCACAGATCTCATGGGTCGTGCAGATGTCGTGTTGCTCATGGATGTGCTCGAGCACGTTGAAGATGATTTTGAACTTGTATCTAAACTTCTTGCATCTATGAAACCAGGTGCACACCTAATCCTCATGGCACCGGCAGACCTCTCTCTTTGGGGTCCGCATGATCGTGGCTTTGAACATTATCGTCGTTGTGATCTCAATCGAATACGTAAAACATGGGAAGGACTACCGGTTACAGAAAAAATTTGTACGTATTGCAATGCACGTCTCTACTGGCCTATAAGATTCGTACGTTTTCTCACAAGACTCCGCAAAAAATCAATAGGGCCTTCAGATACGGACCTCAGCCTTCCTCCAAAGATAGTTAACGCACTTCTTCTTCTACTCTTCTCCAGTGAATGGAGAAAAATAATCGGAATGCTTAAGGGTAAGAAAGGATTTCGTCATGGTGTGAGTGTGTTTGCAGTGTTAAAACGCGAAGAAGGAGAACTTATTCCACGAAAACGACCGTCCGATCTTCCGCCTGATCCCACGCCTTGGCTTAAATTAAAAGATTAATGCGGTGATTATTCCCATCGTATCCAGGATGGGCATCATAAATAGGGAAATCCATCCTGAGAGAATCGAAATGTTTATGAAGTTTGTGGCAATTATCAAAGCAAGAAGAATATAAGGTCCGTACATCATGAGCTTCATATACTCTTCTTCGTACTGAACGGGTACGAACATGTGAACGATTTTACTTCCATCAAGAGGTGCAATCGGTAACAGATTGAATGCCATTAAAATCAAATTCACTCTAATCAAATCACCTAGGAATTCAGACATGAATGCAGTTAGAAGGTTTGCATCCTGTGCACGTGCTCCAATGATCGCCATCATTGTTCCGTCCTGCGCAAAAATAAGAAGCACAAAGAATGCGAGGAAGGCCAGAAGGAAATTGCTCAACGGTCCGGCAAAAGAAACAATCGCATTGTCTCTTTTGTAGTGCTTGAAATACATCGGGTTAACCGGCACTGGTTTACCCCATCCAAATCCAACCAATACAAAGAGGATCGTCCCTAGTGGATCTAAATGAGAGATTGGGTTTAGCGTTAGTCGTCCCTGATATTTTGCTGTTGCATCACCCAGCTTAAGTGCGGCGTATGCGTGTGCACACTCATGAACAGCGATCGCAATCAGGATCGCCATGATGAAGGTGGGTGTGAGGAAAGAGAGTGACATGTCTGTATCCTAGCAAAGATCTGACTAATTGTTTGACCAATCGTATAAGCATCGTTACAGTTTCTTGGCTTATGGCTCGTAGGTGCCAAAAAACCGGCAAGAAAACAGCATTCGGGA
The DNA here is from genome assembly GCA_964443095.1 of uncultured Candidatus Peribacteria bacterium. Classification (GTDB taxonomy): domain Bacteria; phylum Patescibacteriota; class Gracilibacteria; order Peribacterales; family Peribacteraceae; genus CAYUBO01. The sequence goes on from CAYUBO010000128.1 coordinate 1,437, forward strand.
ATACCCGAAGCAAATCTATGCGTCACACACGCAGGAAGTTTAAAAGCAATGTGCAGAAAACTAAGATCTACGACCCTGCAACAAAGACCTACAAAACAATGAAGGTTTCCACTTCCTACATTCGAACATTGGCCAAAAGGATGCAGGCAGGAAAGAAGGTTTGATTAGAGTAAGAGAATATGAGAGTAATCGAGTAATAGGACTAGTTATATAACAAATCCTCTTATTCTAATAACTATTATTCTATTACTCCAAAAAGCATTCTCCCCACAATCCCAATCTCTTAAGCTTCGCATTTATTTCAAGCTTGTCGTACATTTGTGCTTTTGGGTGATGGAAGTAACTCAGGTGTTTTGCAAATCCTTTATCAATCATCGTTGCACCAATATCAATCTTGCTAGATAGAACGTATCGAAGCAGCCGATTGTACTTATCACGGTCATGGCCCGATGCAGTCTCAAGTTCAAGAAGGGGTCCCTGCACCAGATTCTCCATTGCAGTACTGGATTCATCTGCATAACACTCAGGACCATTCGGTGAGTGAATAGTTTCAGGTGCATCAAGCCCGATAATCCGAATAGTATCGAGAGAGCCATCGCTTCGTCGTACGTGAATCGTATCGCCATCGACAACATCCAGAAGGCTTACCTGTTCAATTATGCTTTCCGTTACAGCTTCTTGTAGAGTCTGATCCTGTGTCACCTCATCACAGTTCGTGAGAAACAAACAGAGGATGATGATGAATAAATTGCGCATCATATAATCAGATAATTTTCTTCCGCTGTTCTTTAACATCACTTCTTTGACGCTTCTCCTCAAGCATCTTTTCTTTAGATCTTCTTGATCTTCTTTTCTTCTGCTTCTCAATCTTGTGTTTCTTTTGAGAAAGCTTCGATTCCATACCAAGCTTCTCCTCCTCAATCTTATCTATTAGTAATTCGTATGCTCCTTTTCTATTTTGATGCAATCCACGGTGATGTTGGTACCTGACTTTAATACCGGTGGGTTCATGAGTCAGCTCAACACAGTTCGTTGATTTATTGATTTTCTGTCCCCCAGGGCCTCCGCCACGGGTGTGATGTTCTTCGATATCCTCGGGTTTTATCCCGAGTTTTTTGGCAATAGCCAGGTGACTTTTTGGTAGTTCGATGGGGAAATCCATAGTTTTTAGTGGCGGAGGGAGGGGGATTCGAACCCCCGAGACCCTTGCGGGCCCACACGATTTCGAGTCGTGCGCTTTCAACCACTCAGCCATCCCTCCGTTAGGTATGGTAGCGCAAATCGCCTGTCAAAAGCCAATTTCAGCACTTAAAGGATTAATTGACAGAAGAACAAATCGCATCATTGTATTTGTCTATCGCGTTTCAAGCTGGAGGAATCAAAATCGTCAATTGCAGTTACGAGCAGATTTCTTGCTCAAATTGGCGAATAACGCTTGCTTTGGGTTTGTGCTCATGCGTAGAATTTGCCTGTATTTGTTCTATTTCCCCCGTTTCCCATGAGTTACGTAGTCGCATCCAAGCTCAAGGATCTTCTTAAGAAGCACGGCATGATGTCCTCAGGCGATCTCGCCGAGGCAGCAAGTGCAATGCTCGAGGACGCTGTTGCACAGGCTGCAAAGCGCGCAAAGGAGAATGGCCGCAAGACTGTTCGCCCATGTGACCTCTAATTGCATTAATTGAGCGATTAACAAAGTGGCGCCATTGGGCGCCATTTTTGTTATGTGCCCCCACCCCGTCCCGCTAACGCGGGCCACCCCTCCCCCGGAACGGGGGAGGGGAAGGGGTGGGGGCCCTCCTAAGAATCTCTCTTTAACTTTGCATCAATGAATTCCTGCAAGTCTCCATCCAGAACTCCTTCCGTATCACTTGTCTCTGTGTCCGTCCGTAGATCCTTCACCATCTGATACGGATGCAGAACGTAACTACGAATCTGCTGCCCGAAGTCAGCGCTCTTTGCTGCACCCTTCAGACCTTCCTTTTTTGATTCATCTTCTGCGCGTTGCTGTTCCAGTAATTTCGCACTCAGCATGTTCATCGCTTGAATCTTGTTTTGTTGCTGGCTTCGTTCACT
>CAYUBO010000129.1:0-3496 GCA_964443095.1 uncultured Candidatus Peribacteria bacterium
AAGCGAAGCTTGCCCTCTAGGACACCGCCTGCGTAAGCTGGCGGTAGTTCATCGAAGGGCCATCCTGAATCGCAATTTACGTTCGCTACTACTGCGTGTCATGGAGCAGATATGAGAGGAGGGATGCTCGAGGAGTTCAAGAAGAAACCAGAGCTTGCAGAGCGGATTAGTATTTTTCTGGCAACAAAACCAGATACACCATCAAGCAATATGAAACTGAAATTCAATTCCTCCATAATGAACTCAACCACTGGTCGATATTATCTTCTTCTCATAAAACATCTATACAAGGGAAAGCATTTTGGGGAAGCAGCTCGGCAAGCAGATATTGAAGCCAAGAAGATTGATGAGTGGGATGCAGAGGCAGTGATTAATGGCAATCTTATTACAATCAATAAGCCCATATCTCTAGATAACATCATTGGAACAGTTTAGGGATCATGACCTTATTCTACTTTCCGATACGCCTCCATGCATTTAGGCGTTGCCGGTGAACGGGGAGAACATCATTTAGTATACGTCTTCCTATTTCAGCATCTTCATCACTTCTATCATTAAGAGCCTTCGCAACTCGCTCCATTCGAGCTATACCAGCAGTATACACTTGCAATTCCTCTTCGCGTCGATGCATCTGTTTTCCACGTAGTAGAATATGCCCACATTCATGATCCAGTGTGACAACAAGCTGCGGAAAATTGTCAGGTTCAATCAATGATGCATGCATTAGCATAAAATTCTGAATTGCGAGTAGCTCTCCTTCAGGATTCACTGTTTCCACTGCAACGGTATACGCATCACCATGCGCTGATTGTGAGATTTCCCTATTAACATCTACATGCTGAAATTGTTCAGGATTACTGGCAATAATTTGCCTGAGAGTCTCGGCAATGTCAGGCACCACTAAATGTTCAACGGTTTTTGAATTGCGGTATGCCTTTGCCTGGTCGGGGTCAGCCAGGACAATTCTTAATGCACGTTTTATCTGTCCTCTTATTCTCTGCTTCTCGGCTGCATTACTCACTATGCCAACTCGTATGACTCCGTGGTTTAGTAGCGTTTCATCTTCCAATTCAAGTGGCACTTCTACATTCTGCTCTGTTACTTTTAGTACACCATCGTCTACCTTCTTCTTTGGTTCCATAACATCACGAGATTGACAGCCTATTGCATGAAGTACGAACGCAGCTCCACCTAGGGAGGTAACTTTGAGCATATCTCGCCTGCTTTGCTGATAGGTTTCGAGACTCATGAGAGATGGAGTTTAACAACTACGATAAAAACTTCCACTAAATGCTCCTCTAATAATGCAAATTTAGGTAGAATTTGCTCATTATGAGCATGAAAATTGAACCATTGTCGCCTGATTTGTTAATTGTGATTTATGCGATTCATAAGTTTTACAAAGAGCCCAAATGTACTGGCAGAAATGAAAACAAAAGGTTTTTAAGAATTTTTTGGCTATGACAGCAGGTACAGAACTCTTCAAAGTGCCCTTAGTGTTCTGCCTCCTTAGATGAACAGGATTAGCACCCTAAAGACATATAATAAAGCAAAACAAGGATTTGAGGTAAAAGAGTCCAAAGTTTGCTGCCTATAGTGAAGCTTTTCAGGGTGCCATTAGTGCAATGTATGGCGGAGAGAGGGGGATTCGAACCCCCGAGACCCTTGCAGGCCTACTCGCTTTCCAAGCGAGCGCACTAGACCACTATGCGACCTCTCCGTGAGGATGCAGTGTACGTCTTCCAATGGGCTTAAAAAAGCACTTTATGCTACTTCTCGGGTGTGCACATTGTGCATGCGCATTTACAGCACTTCTCCATTTGCTTCTTCCAAAGCATCACAGATATGGAAAATGCGATAATGGACATCGATCCTGTTGTAGAACCGAATGTTGCGCCTCCTGCTACAAAGTGAGCTTTGTACATACCAGTAAGGGCAGCAAGAGCTGCGAAGAAGAGAAGAACTGTAATAACCCAGTTAAGGATCTGGCAGGTTTTATTGGTTGCAGGCATAGGAATTTGGGAAGATACGGATCTGATTGTAGCAAAAAAGGACTTTGGATGAGTAGAAGATAGGGAAAAGGGAAAAGGTGGAATGGAAAAGGGAAAAGGTTTTTCCTTCCCCTATTCCCAATTCCCTTTTCCCTGCCTGTTCATGGGCAAATTCCACATGGTTCCAAGTAGGCATAGCTTTATCCTTGCGCTACTCTATTTCCACTATGAAGATTTCTCTAGATTGGCTCGGTGATTTTCTGGAATGGCAGGAAACAAACCCTGATGAGATCGCGCGCATGATCACTGCTTGTACGGCAGAGGTGGATGAAGTGGAAAAGCAGGGCAAATTTTTGGATAACTGCTGCGTGGGGAAGGTTCTTACAATCTCCAAGCATCCTGATGCAGATAAATTAAAACTATGTGATGTTCAGACGGATCAGGGAATGAAAAGGGTCGTATGCGGAGGGACAAATCTTCGTGAAGGGATGCGAGTTGCTTTCGCGCATGTTGGGGCAACTGTTTTATGGCACGGAGAAGAAGTGGCAACTCTCGAAAAGGTAAAGATTCGTGGAGAGGCAAGTGAAGGAATGATCTGTGCTGCAGAAGAACTTGGACTCGAAGAGCGTTTCCCTGAATCAAAGGAGGCAGTAATCATCGACATGGGAGACGGAGATGAAAATGTTGGAACAAATCTGCGTGAAGCACTTGGCATGACAGATACAGTTCTAATTATTGATAACCATGCACTTACAAATCGTGCAGACCTCTTCTCACATGCGGGATTTGCACGTGAGTGCGTCGCAATCGGTCTTGCCAAATGGAAGAAGAAGCCGGGATACACCACCCCATCGTTCCCGAGGGCAAAAGTTCCTTTCGAGTGTACAGTTGAATGTGAAGATTTGGTTCCTCTATACAACGGGTGCACTATCTCAGTCGATAGCATCGGTGAAACGCCGGACTGGATGGTTCAGAGGCTTGAGGCAACAGGCTGGAGATCCGTCAGTCTTCCCGTTGACATCACAAACTATGTGACGATGGAGCTGGGAATGCCGATGCATAGCTTTGATATGGATGACTTTAAAGGTGGCATAGTCACACGGTGCAGCAAGAAAGGGGAAAAGATCACGACACTCGATGGAAATGACTGGGAACTGCCGGAGGGATCAATCGTCATTAGCGATGATGAAGGAATCTTCGATTTACTTGGAATGATGGGAGGACTTAGAAGTTCAACTAAAGAATCAACCAAGAATATTTTCCTACATGCGGCAATTCTGGATCCTGCAACAATCCGCCGCACGATTATGCACACGGGACTTCGAACAGAAGCAGCAACGATCTATGAAAAAGGAGTTCCATATGATTCTTCTCTGCAAGGAATAATGCTTGCGCTCAAGCTGTTCATGGATCTCGTTCCCGGAACAAAGATAACATCCCAACTTATAAGTTGGGGCAAAATTCCAGATCCAAAAGAGATAATTCTTTCAGTCGGAAAAACACAG
>CAYUBO010000130.1:0-2333 GCA_964443095.1 uncultured Candidatus Peribacteria bacterium
CGCGCCTTACGGAAGTATATCCCTCAAGAATAACCCGCTTCAGCTCTTTATCTACACGTTCTGCCGTCCATTGATCTCCACTCTTTCCCTGTGTCCACTCAAAGTAACTCACAGTAACTCCGCCGGCATTTGCAAGAACATCCGGAATAACATCAACACCTTTCATCTCAAGGATAACATCTGCCTCAGGAGTTGTTGGACCATTTGCAAGTTCGATTACATACTTCGCCTGTACCTTCTCTGCATTTTCCGAAGTTATTACATTATCAAGCGCAGCAGGAATGAGAATATCACACGGAAGTTCAAGTAACTGTTCATTGCTAACGTGTTCTACTCCATCCATTTTCATTCGATCTAAGTCACATACTGACCCCTTGCAATACTCACCGGTAACTGCCCCTGTTTTTGATTTGTATTTCTGGATTCTGACCGGATCGATTCCTTCGGGTGAGTAGATGCCACCTTGTGAATCAGATACAGCCACTACGGTGTATCCCGCGTTGTGTAGAAAATGAGCCATATTCGCTCCTGCATTTCCAAATCCCTGTATAACAACTTTTAATTCTGATGGATCCAGTGCATCACGATCAACCAGTTCCTTTAGGATAAAAAATCCCCCACGAGCCGTTGCAGTATCTCGACCAATCGATCCACCGTAACCCAAAGGTTTCCCTGTAATCATTGCGGGACTGTACGTATGCGTCTGCTTTTCATACTCATCTCTCATCCATGCCATGATGTCCGGATTTGTGTTTACATCCGGAGCAGGGCAATCAATATCAGGACCGACGTGCTCCTTAAATAGACGGATGTATGCGCGTGCAATTTCCTGCACTTCCTTCTTACTCATTTCTTTTGGATTGCACTGGACTCCTCCCTTTGCGCCTCCAAATGGTATGTTCACAACTGCAGTTTTAATCGCCATCAAAGCTGCAAGCGTTTTGACCTCATCTTCGTCTGCGAGTGGATGGAAACGGATTCCACCTTTGAAAGGTCCACGTGCATTATTGAATTGAATGCGGAATGCGTGGAACGTGGCATCAGACCCATCATCCTTTTTTATATACAGTTCTCCTTTATGAGAATACTTTGGTTCTTTAAAGAGAACCCGCTCATTTTTGGTTAAATCGAGCTTATCGATCACCTGTTGAAGTGTTGTCTGGAAACGCGAATAGGGCGTAGATGCTGTCATAACTAGGAGGGAGAGTATGCCAGAAAACACCGGGCATCAAGCAAGTCATTTCGACTATTGTAATGTTAATTACTGTATACTGAAGCCATGGATGTACTGCTCCCCTTTTCTGACCGCAGAGAAGCCGGGCGGAAGCTCGCCGAGGAGCTTATAAAATACAAAGGAAATAAGGATGTTGTGATATTGAGCCTAGTCCGAGGAGGAGTTGTTACAGGTTCCGCACTCAGTGATGAATTGAATCTTCCTCTCTATCCCTTTGTCGTAAGAAAGCTGGGGCACCCGTGGCACCGTGAGTACGGGCTCGGTGCAATTTCTGAAGGTGGTGCTACTTACTTGAATGAGAAGATCATGAAATCAGAAGATCTTTCATTGGAAGATATGGAACCGGTGATAGCTGAAGAAGACGACGAACTTAGTCGTCGCAAAAAAGCGTATTTGATCTCTGCAAGGCCACCACTCAAAGGAAAAGTGATAATTCTTACTGACGATGGAGCTGCAACAGGCGGAACACTATTTGCCGCTATTGAAGATTTGAGAAAGAACTTTGGCGCATCCAAAGTAATTGTTGCCCTTCCGGTAAGCCCAACAGATACTGCATTAAGGCTTCAGGAAATTTCAGATGAATGCATCATTCTTGCAACTCCACGCTTCTTTGAAGCAGTTGGCAAGTGGTATCGAGATTTCCAGCAAGTTGAAGACGAAGAGGTCCTCCAAATAATGAAACAAGCAGAACAGGTCGTAGGATAAATTTGTCTATTGAAATCTTCTCCTATTTTTCTAACAATATCTCCAAATTCCCCTATTTGTTATGAAACGTTTTTCAGTCACCTCTCTTATTATTGGAATACTCATTGGAGTTTCCGGCACAGCTATCACAGCTGGAGTCCGTGGTTCTGATATCTTTAGTGATGTACAGCAAGGATCATGGTACGACGATGCCGTAGGAAATATGTACGATGCAGGAATAATGACAGGAAAAGGCGATGGAACATTTGGTGTTGGAGAAGCAATGACTCGCGAACAGGCAGCAGTCATGTTCGATAGATTCCGAAATCAGATTCTTGGATCTAATGTGAGCGTTTCTTCAAGCTCAAGTAGCGTGAGTTCATCTTCTTCCAGTTCATCTTCATCTTCCAGTTCC
>CAYUBO010000130.1:2343-3440 GCA_964443095.1 uncultured Candidatus Peribacteria bacterium
GCGATCTTGGCGAACAGGACCTGTTCTCTACCGGTTCCGTTTCCAGCAACATAAATGGATCCTTCAGGTTTACCACAACCAGCTATACGGTTCAGGAAGGGGATACGGATGCACAAATAAGCGTTATGCGAACAGGTGGAAGAGAGGGTGCTGTTACAGTCGAATACGCTGTTACAGCAGATACAGCAACTGCAGATGAAGACTTTGAGATTGTCTCCGGAACTTTGAGTTTCGCAGACAAAGAAGTAACAAAGATTTTTGAAATCAAAATTTTGGACGACTCAACTACGGAAAACGATGAAAATGTAAATATTGTTCTCAGTGATCCTACTGGAGGAGCTGAATTAAGCGATCAGGTAAATGCAACTCTAACTATCACAGATGATGAAACTCCGGATGACACCGGTGATGGAACATCAGGTGATGCAACAAAAGTCGGATTTTCAGCAACCGCTTACGAAGCTGCTGAAAACATAGGGGATATGACCATAACTGTGTCCCGCACAGGAAATACAGATGGAAGTTCGCATGTGGAATACGAAACAAAGAGTGGTACCGCCGACACCGAATTCTACGAATCAACAAGTGGAACTGTTACATTCGAAATCGGCGAAACTTCCAAGACATTTACCGTTACATTATTGGATGATGACAACATTAAAGGTAGTAAATATTTTGAGGTGATGCTTAAGAATCCCACAGGAGCTGAAATACTCGGATCAAGTAGTGTACGGGTTACTATTGTTGATGATGAGGTAAGCGAACCTGGAGCAGGATCTTTCCGCTTTGATGACAATAAATTTACTGCTTCTGAAAGTTCCGGAGTAGCAACAATTATGGTCCGCCGAATTGGAGGAACCGTTGGAGTTGCAAACATTGAATACGAAACAACTGATGGAACTGCAAAAGCAGGCGGGGATTATTCAATTACATCCGGGACTCTCACATTTGAACCGGGAGAAAGCTCAAAGACATTCACGGTCCCGATATTAAGTGATGAACTTTCTGACGGAGGAGAAACATTTAATGTGAGGATCTTTAGCCCAACCGGTGGTGCAGATCTTACAAGTCCATCAACCGCAACTGTTGAGATTTAT
>CAYUBO010000131.1:0-3439 GCA_964443095.1 uncultured Candidatus Peribacteria bacterium
GATAAAGGGGATGGATGGTCCATCTGTACAAAGGACGATGCCCACTCATCACACTACGAACACACCGAATTAGAGCTAAAAGAGGGGGTAGAAGTGATCGCATAGGCATTTTAGTGCATCTATACAACATTTAATAATTCCTGCAATACGAATTTCGTCCGACAAGCAAAATTTGCATGGAAGGTGCTTGAAGAAGCCAAGATCCCTCTGTAGGATCTATCGGCTTTTTCCCCCTGCATGTTTTTCTGTGGCTAAGGACGTAATCGAGCTTATTGGCATTGTTGAGGAGGCTTTCCCCAATGCAACATTCAGAGTTCGAATCCTTAGTCCGCAAGCCAAGGACCATGAGCTTTTATGCACCTTGGCTGGACGCATGCGAGTGTATCGCGTACGAATTTTGCCCGGTGATCGCGTGAAGGTAGAAATGACTCCCTATGACCTAGAAAAGGGGAGAATCTGCTACCGGTATCGTTCCGATCAGCCGCTTCCCCTCGAAGAAGGGGAACCTGAGCAGGCAAAAGAAGAAAGTGATGCTTCTAATTAATTTTTTATGAAAGTTCGTGCTTCAGTAAAACCGATCTGCAAGGACTGCCGTCTGGTAATCCGACGTGGTGGTAGGAAAGGCAAGATGGTTCGCAGAATTGTCTGCAGAAAGAACCCGAAGCACAAACAGCGACAAGGCTAACTATATTATTATGATTCGTATTGCAGGTGTTGTACTCCCCGGCCAGAAAAGAATAGAAGTTGCTCTAACGGCAATCAAAGGTGTTGGTAGGGCCATCTCACGAGCACTTCTTGCAGATCTCAATATTGATATAAATAAGAAGGCAGATGATCTTACCAGTGAGGAAGAAGCAAGGTTACGTGCAAGAGTTGAACAGGAGAATGTTGAGGGTGAGCTCACAAGAAAAGTATCAATGGACGTTAAGCGTTTACAGGACATCGGAACATGGCGTGGGTACAGGCATCGCAGAAGACTCCCTGTACGTGGACAGACATCCCGTCGGAATGCGCGCACAAAGCGTGGAAAGAAGAGGACGGGTCTCTCCGGTCGTGTAACTCTCACCAAGACTTAAATCTTTCTCTACCAATTCTTTTTCAATGGCTGAAGTCGCCAAGAAACCACAGGCTCGCAAGAAGAAGAAAATAAAGCGCACAGTGCCGCAGGCACGCGTGTGCATTGCGGCAGGGGAAAACAATACGATCATCACATTCACAGATCTTGAGGGAAACAAGCTCGGAGGAAGCAGTTGTGGTGCAGCCGGGTTTAAAGGAACACGCAAGTCAACTCCTTATGCAGCCAAGGTGACCGCAGAGCGTGCTACGGAGAATGTTCAGGGATATGGAATTGAATCGGTGCATGTTGAAGTTCGCGGTCTTGGACCCGGACGTGAGCAAGCAATTCGTGGCATTCAAAGTGCCGGACTGAATTTAGAAAGCATTATTGATACTACTCCTGTTCCACATGGCGGTTGCCGTCCACCCGGACGACGTCGTGTCTAATTCTTTATGAAGTTTACTGGACCAAAAGCAAAGCGCTGCAGAAGACAAGGGACTAACATCTACGGTTCCGACAAGTACGATAAGATTCTGCAGAAGAAGCCTTACGGCCCCGGAAAGGGCCCGCGCACTCGCGGAGCAAGGCAGTCTGAGTACGGAAAACAGCTTACAGAGAAGCAGAAGGCACGTGATATGTATGGCCTTTCTGAGCGACAGTTCTTTGGTCTGTACAAGAAGGCAGCAGCAGCGAGTGGTCAGACCGGTGAAGTTCTAAAGCAGCTTCTTGAGCGCAGATTCGATAATGCACTCTACCGTGCTGGGTTTGCACTGACACGAATACAAGCTCGTCAGCTTGCTAGCCACGGTCTTTTCACAATCAATGGCCGCCGCGTAAAAGTGCCTTCGTATCAGCTTAAGGAAGGAGATACCATTGAGGTGCGTGAGAGGAGCAAGTCTTCACCTGTGTTTGTAACTATTTTGGAAGCACATGAAAAGTACATGCCTCCGGGATGGCTCAAAGTAGATGCTCGTAGCCTCAAAGCAGAGGTTACATCTTTACCTGATTCTGAAATGGCTGAGCAGGCAATTGATGTCCGCCAGGTCATTGAGTTTTATTCACGTCGTTAAGACGATACTTTCTTTTTTTCTTCCCTCACTCCTATGCATATCATCCAGGAAGAAATCGGTCTCCCAATCTTCAGCGCCACACCGGTAGCTAAAGGAGACGACACACACGCAATGTTCGCCATTGCACCTCTGCCCCCTGGCTATGCTATGACTCTCGGGAATGCATTGAGACGCGTTCTTCTGAGCAGTCTGCCTGGCAGCGCTGTAACTTCCATACGCATTAAAGGCGTTCAACATGAGTACACAGCGATTAAAGGAGTTAGAGAGTCTGTTGTGGATATATCACTAAATCTTAAGAATCTGAAAATCCGCAAGTTCAATAAAGATCCAGAGGTGATCACACTTCAGGCCAAAGGCCCGAAGACTTTGACTGCTGCTGATCTTACAGTTTCTTCTGATGTTGAAATCCTCAACCCGGAAATGGAAATCCTCAACCTTGAAAAGGGAGGAGAAATAGACATGGAAATTACTATAGAGAAAGGTGTTGGGTACAATCCTGCTTCTGAGCGCAACAAGAAGGTTAATGAGCCGGGTCTCATCTACATTGATGCGGTTTTCAGTCCAGTTGAGCGTGCACGTTACGAAGTGGAGCCAGCTCGTGTTGGACAGAGAACAGATCTTGAAAAGCTTGCTGTGGATATCCAGACAAATGGTTCTCTTACAGCGGAAGAGGCAATGAGGTTTGCTGCACAACTCCTTAAGAGCTACTTTGATTACTTTGGTAGCACGGAGAAGATTGTGGAAAGCGAATTTATTGCAGACTTCTCGCGTGCAGGAGTACAGGTTGCGGAGGAGGAAGCAACGCCTACAAAGGAGAGCTACACGCCAATTGAGATTCTTAACTTCTCACCAAGAACTCTCAATGCACTTATCAACGCAGGGGTTGGTAGCATCGAGCAGCTCACAAAGTGCACAGAAGCTGCTCTGAGCAACTTCCGTGGATTTGGTGCCAAAGCACTCGATGAGGTGAAAGACACACTGGCAGAGCGAAATCTTAAGCTATCTGATGAGAATGATATTGATGAATAACAATCTGTAATTATCTGAATTATGCGTCACCGAAAAGCTAAAGTAAGGCTTCCCCAGAAACCAGCACATGCGAGGATGCTAAAACGTAATCTTGTTACGTCACTGCTCCTATACGAGAGAGTGCGTACAACAAAGAAGCGTGCGCAGGTCATAAGGCCTATGGTTGATCAACTTATCACGTACGCAAAGAAGAACTCTCCTCATCAGTCTGTTCGGTACATCAATCAGGTTGTAACAGACAAGAATGCTAGCAAGAAGGTTATGGAGGTTCTGAAGGATCGTT
>CAYUBO010000132.1:0-3393 GCA_964443095.1 uncultured Candidatus Peribacteria bacterium
TGAGTCAACTGCAAAAAGCGCATGAAAAGATTCTAAAAAAGACAATGGAATTGGTTGGGCAGGGTAATAATGTGGTGATCGACTACATCATCTTCGGAAGGTACATAAAGTTCATCCAATCATTTCGTGATGCGTTTGATGGTGACTTCGTTGTGAAAGTCCTATTTCCTTCAAAGGAAGAACTGATAAAGCGAGATGCAGACCGTGAATGCTGGACAACTGGTAAGGAACGTATTGATGCGGTGTATGAAGAATTTGAGGCGATCAGACATGAGATTGGAGCGGAGAACTATTTGGAGACGTCTGGGCAGAGTGTAGAAGAGACAGTAAATATGATTCTCTCCGAGACACAATGACCCCTCGCAAAGTTCCAGCATGGAAAGTTAAAAGCAGAAACACTATCTCAGAAATGGATAGTTGATATAACTAAGCTAATTGCTCCTCTTCTGTTACAAGATGACGATTATCTATTTTGGAAACCCTGTCATCAATAGAATGTTCCTCGGAAAGACGATGTCCTATTGGTTCCTGACCAAATGCACTGTCCTGTTCAGACATGCGTGAAGCGTAATGCAAAGCATGCACCATAGTCCCTACTGGAGGTTGTGGATTTTTTATATTTTTCACCATGTCGAAATACTGTAGCAAGTAGTATGAAAATATCGCACTCTTTCCTTCCATATCACGAGTCGGCTCCGAAACAACGGAGTACTGGTGTAGTCTCCACCATTCAAGACCACCTTGCGTCACTTCGTAATTTCCGGGAGCGTACAGACTTACGTCTCTCGCTGCTTTCTTGTCTCTCAGGCGCTTGTTAATCAAATCAATTTGGCGACCTGGGTGACAGGTCATCGGAATAATCATTACAGGAATAAGAGAGCTGAGAGGTTTGCCATTACGTGGGTCGTCTGGGGCGGTACTTTCAAAGGGGGCCATGAGTGCATTAGCCAACTCCGTCCCAGAGATTTTGCTGCCACTTGCTACAGTTACCCCTGTTTCCAATCCATGTGCTTTGTAATGGATGAGTGCCTTGTCTATGTCAGGATTTTCTATCGCATCCTGTAAAAACTCCTTCCATGTTTCGTGCTTGATTCGCTCCGTTCCATAACGAATTTCCAATTTTGATTTCCCTTTCTCTACTCGTGGCCTGTTCACTTTCAACTCCCAATCAGAAGCATTGTCTGTGCAGACGTAATGAGGTTTAGCCCCCTTGCTTTCGTACAACTCAAGCATTATAGGCATGTCTCGCTCCAATTCTGAACTGTGTACGGATTCTATGAGCAATGCAGTACGCTCATCAGGCTCAAAGCTGGATGTGCCATTTTCCATTCTTTCATACACACCAGACCACGCCTCTCGTTGTTTTGCATATTGCTCAGACTCAGCCTGGTGCTTCCCTTCAAGGAGAGCTACAAATTCTTCTTTACTCTCAAATCCTGACATTTCTTTGTAATCAAGTGTTAGACAAACTGGACGAGCATCTTGTACTGGTTCATCGTTAGCATCCATAGCACCGAATGTATTGATGAACACAAACTCGAATGGCTTTCCTCGTATCCCCATGCACTGTAAAGCCATTCCGTTTCTCGTATTGAATGCTGTAAGTCCACTTTCATATGCCCTGAGCTTGTCTGGGCTATCCAGAAAATATGACACAGCGTCTTGCACCGAGCCGTGCCGTTCTTGGCTTTCCATAGGTTCGTGCAGTCGGCTTACATATACTTGTAGATGCTCCTGCAAGCGCCTCAACTCATTGTATTGTGGAAGTGATTTTATCTCCTTACTGATGTCAATGTGGAAGTAGGGGTTCTTTGTAAGAGCTGCAACTACAAGTTCATAGCGGGTAGCTTCATCAAAGTCACTCAAATCAATGAGGCTGTCATTATGTTTCGTAAGTCGTAGCGGCTCTGTTTTGGCAGCCTCGGCAAACAATGCAAGAACGTTTTCATTGTCTACAAATTTCGCATACTTGTCTTTCTTGTCTCTGAACAACGCATAAAAACGAACGATGTCCTCGCTCATTGCATTCTGTGCTGCTGTGCGAATGCCTTCCTCAGGAACTTCAGCATCACCGTGCTTTTGCCAAAACTCTAAGAAAGCGAATGGTGCTTTAGTGGGTGCCAATTTCAAAGCCTCTTCGAGTAAACTGGGTGGGTAGGATTGTCTTTCGTCTCTTGGATTGTAGTGTTCTAACACTGCTCTGGGTGCCTTCTTGCCTACCTTCAAAAAAGCTGTGTCTACATACTCTGGACTGGGTGTAGCGAAATTGCGAAATCGCTCTGGAACTCTGTTAATAATAGCAGCCTTGTTTGCAATGAGAGCTTCGGGGTTTGCTTCAGCAGTTTGTTCGAAGATTTTCTGTACACGTTCTGCAAGTTCTTCATTCCTATGGTAGGACGCGTAATTGGCAAAGAATATATTGGGATGCTCTTGTGCAATGTTACTTATTACATCGAAAGCTGCATCATCTCCGATGGTCGCAGAAATGGATGAGAAATTACGTGCAACAATTTCCGGTGATGTGACCAGTGCAGACTCTATTGCCTGCATAACAACACTCACTCCGTATTTTTCTCCCATGTGCTCCCTATCTCTAAATTTACTGGAACTACGGATGGCAACTTCAGGCACTCCATCGGCTGCACCATACGCTGCTGTATGAATGAGCGAATCGAATGTTTCAGTATCCACTACCTTCTCAATCAATTTAAAATTACCAAAGAAGACATCCTGCTGTATTTCAGCGGCACTTTCAGCAGCACGAGCAACCATCTCATCGGCATACGGTTTGCCTTCAGTGTTACGCAATGACTGTATGACATCGTAGTGCTTGAATATTACTTCCGGCTGCTGCTTAGCTGCATATGAAGCAGCTTCATGCAGCAATTTTGGAGCTTCGGGGTGTCCCTCCAGCATCTCTTTTCCCTTTGGAAAGAAAAACCCAATGTTTGATTGGTATGCAGTACGAACAACTTCGGAGAAGTATTTATTGCCTTCTGGATGCTCTCGGCCTTTCCAACCATCGAAGTGCTTCGCCAATGTATCGAGGCTTCTGTCTGCTACAGCAAGTGTTGCATCGTACAAAATGTCTCCATATCCTAGTTTTTCAAGCACGGAACCATGTTCCAGTACTAAGCGCGGTTTCCTTAAGACTGCTCGCTCTAACACATCTCTCTGCTCTTCTTTTTGCAGTCTTTCTACAAATTGCACTGCAAACTCGGGAGCAGTTTTCGCAAGCTGTGCAATCACCACTTGAGCAATTTTGTTATCATCTAACTTCTTCACAAATTCAGCTGCGTAGTATGGCTCTCTCTTTGTGGCAAGCAGAAGAATTTTCCTCGCATAGGGTTTGTCTTTGTACTGTTCGAATTCATCAAAGCCCCTATGAGAAGT
>CAYUBO010000133.1:0-3374 GCA_964443095.1 uncultured Candidatus Peribacteria bacterium
AATCCTTTCGCTCCATGCGCTGTCATGAGCTGCACACCATCCATCACAAGATGAGGAAAATCATATTCAAGTTTGAGTCCCGGTTCCGTGATGTACTGATCAAGATCGGAAATTAATGCAGGAAGAACAAGAGACTTCTGCTCGTAGCAGCGCATCTTGATGTAATCATAAAACGCATGCAGTCCTGCAATTGCACGCGGGTCCACTTCCTTATCCGCTGGATCCGGCAAAAGATGAGATTGGATCAGAAGTTCCTGAAGTAGAGCAGGAAGAGTGATACTTCCAAGTTGCGTGTGCAAGCTGTGGATCACATCGTGTGCATATTGGATCTCTTTAGAGAGCTTTTC
The DNA here is from genome assembly GCA_964443095.1 of uncultured Candidatus Peribacteria bacterium. Lineage (GTDB taxonomy): Bacteria > Patescibacteriota > Gracilibacteria > Peribacterales > Peribacteraceae > CAYUBO01. The sequence goes on from CAYUBO010000133.1 coordinate 348, forward strand.
ACGATGCTCAAGTAGATATTCGTGAAGGCTCAGGGGTTTATCTTTCTCGATGCTCTGATCCCGAACTGCGAGCCAGAGTCTGCCAAGATCTGCGTGATGACAATTGAAGGATGGAACAGAGAGGGCATCTGCGAGGAGATGCGATGTGAATGGATTCTCCACTGCCCTCAGAAGCGCGATCGCCTGCAGAACTTGCGGATGGGTTACGAGATCCCGCTTTGCGACGACTTCGCTTGGGATTCCTACTGCAGTTAGGGCGTCTGAAACTGCAATTACTTCCTCATTTCTCCTGCAAAGCACAGCCATTTCATTCCAAGGGAGCCCTTCCTCATGCGCTTTTTTGAGCATCTCTGAAATTGCTCCGTACTCCAGAGAAGTATCGGGATACCTCAAAAACTGCGGCTTATCTCCGGCAGTCTTTTCATTAGCAACCAGATTTTTCTCAACTTTTTCAAAGATATTAGTCAGGCGTTCTTCATTTTGAGATATAACAGATGAGGCAGCAGAAAGAATCTGCGCAGTGGATCGGTAGCTCGTCGTAAGCGTGATAACCGTTGCATCCCCAAAACGTTCCAAGAATGACTTCATATTTCCAATGTTTGCCCCCTGGAAACGGAAAATCGCTTGATCGTCATCCCCAACCGCAAAGACATTCGGCTTTTGCTCGGTGAACACATAGTCCGTGAGCTTCTCAATAACTTTGTTCTGGGCTCCGTTTAAATCCTGGAACTCATCGACAAGAACGTACATATACCTCTCCTGCAAACTCGCAAGAAGCCAATCATGCTCCTTGAAAGCTTTCAGACAAACAAGAACCATGTCTTCAAAGTCATAACGATGTGTTTCAGCAAGAGCCGCATTGTAATGTTCATAAACTTCTATGAATTCTTCGAACTGTTTTACTTTTCGTTGATCATCCTGATAAGCCTTTGTACTCGTGTCACGAACTCTTCCTGTGTCACTTGTTTTAATGTCTTCTTGATACGTAGCAATGTGCTCAGAGAGATCCTCCGGAGAGAACCCATCACGTTTCATTTGTGTTATCCGACTGAGAACATCCGCAGCCCGATCAAAGCCTGCCCAGTTTCTAGCTAATATAGAATCCTTTCCCATCTTTTTAAACGCGTCTCTGATGATTCGTAGACGCTCGATGTTGCTTACTTGTTCCAATGCACGGAACTCAGCAAATAGTTCCGGATGCTGCTGAATCAGGTCATTACAAAAACTATGAACTGTACTCACAGTCACTCCATACGCATCCGGCCCAATGATCTTCCTGAGCCTCTCCCGCATTGCCTTTGCTCCGTTTGTCGAGAAGGTTAAACAAAGGATGTTACTCGGTTTCATCTGAGTTCGTTTAAGGATATTTGCGACCCTGAGAGCAACCACCTGAGTCTTTCCCGTACCGGGACCCGCAACAACCATCACAGGCCCTTCGATAGTTTGAACAGCAAGCTGCTGCTCAGGATTAAGCCTCTTGTACTCCTGATCGAAAATATCGCTAGCCTTTGGGGCTCTTGTACTCTTTGATGCTTTCGACTGAGCTGCTTGTGGCATAGGAGCATCCTACCACAATTTCTATCGTCCAATCAGAAGCAATAAACAGGCTCCTCCGGCTGCTTCATCGTCAATCTGATCACTAACCTTGCCAATCGCAACACTTGCACGATTCAGGCATTTTTCTCCGCTAAGGCGCCCGACTCTCTTACCTTCCCTATCCAGAATACGATCATCAGGAGTAACTGATCCCGCAATATTTTCAGACGAGTTATACACCAGATTCTCTATGACTCTTCCGACAATTTCGTCGTCTTCATCAAAAATAGTTGCGCTGCTTTCATTAGCTATCGCAACTCTGCCAACGGGCCTACCACGCTCATCGTAGACACGTGTACGGGAACCAGTACACGCAACGAGGGAGACGACGAATAAGAGGGCAAAAAACTTTCTCATGATTCAACTAGATATCACCTTCAAGTATTTCATATGCACAATGATCACATTTTCGGATCTTCTGTCCTTCACGAATAAGATCAACAAGGTTCCCCTTGCGACATTCCGGGCAAAGCTTCCCTTGTACAAAGGTTGCCGCAGGAGAGAAGCCAACCCGCTTCGGCGGAGATCCGTGTTCGCGGATACTGAGGCTTCTTGGATGATCGCGCATTTTCTGTAGTACTTTTGCTTCAATCTGCCTAATACGCTCACGAGTAACCCCGAATTCTTTTCCGACTTCCTCCAGCGTGTGCCCGATTCCATCATTCAGACCAAAACGCATTTCGATAATTTTTCTTTCACGGGGTGTGAGGAATTCCAGCATGGAATGGACGTTTTCTTTCCTGAGCTGCCTGTTGGTTGCATCAAACGGATTGATTGCTTCTTCGTCCTCGATGAAGTCTCCAAGCTTGCTGTCTTCCTCGCTTCCCACAGGAGACTCGAGTGAGATGATGTCCTGGCTGATTTTCTGAATGTGCCGCACCTTTTTGATGTCCATCTCCATTTCTGTTGCGAGCTCTTCAACTGTCGGCTCACGTCCCAGTTCCTGTACAAGCCGACGCTGCGTGTGCGTTAGCTTATTAATTGTTTCCACCATGTGAACAGGAATACGGATTGTTCTAGCCTGGTCTGCAATCGCACGTGTAATTGCCTGACGAATCCACCACGTTGCGTATGTGGAGAATTTAAATCCACGTTCGGGGTCAAACTTCTCAACAGCACGAAACAGTCCGATGTTTCCTTCCTGAATAAGATCCAGGAATGATAGACCTCGTCCGATGTATTTTTTTGCGATGGAGACAACTAGACGAAGGTTTGCCTCCGCAAGCTGCTGCTTTGCAGATGCATCACCTTTACGAATTCGGCGAGCGAGTTCCACTTCCTTCTTAGCATCGATCAGAGGAACACGACCAATTTCACTCAAGTACATACGAACAGAGTCATTACTGATCTCAAGGAGATCAACCTCCCTTTCGCGGCGCCTCTTTCCTTTCTCTTCAACAGAGAGTTCTTTCTCATCAATTGCAATTCCAG
>CAYUBO010000134.1:0-3321 GCA_964443095.1 uncultured Candidatus Peribacteria bacterium
CTCATCATGATGAAGACGTGGGATAGGAATAGTGTGTGTCCTATAAAAATCAAGTTCTTGTTTTACCAATTTAAATGGTCTACCAGTTTCATTACATTCAATTGCCCAATTGAGAACATCATCTGGTGTGTCAGAAACTTTATCAGGAAGCTTATCTGCTGGAATAGTTTTCTTTGCACCTTCAATGCGATCCTCAGGTTCCTGCCAGCTATATCCGATCTTAATAGCTTCATCCTTTGTTAGTGGATAGTAGTCTTGTGCAACAGATTCGTTATAGGCAATTGGAGAGATACTAGGCGGAAAAAATTCACCCCATTCGCCCGTATTCTGCATATGCTCAATAAGTTTAGCTGTAAGATTTTCATACTCTTCCTTTGAGTACTGTTTGTTGAGAATGCAGTGTTCTCCTTTTTTCATACAAGCGCATCCAAAGCAATCGTGTGTATTTGTTGAAGACTCGTAACAGTATATTAAGTCAGCACATTCTGCCGTAGAAGCGCAATAGAGAAGATGATTTACATACATATTTGTCACTGAATCTAGGCAAAATTCACCGACTCCCATCCCATAAATATCCATGCAATTATGACTCTTTTCACCAAGGGCGCAGTGAGTCATTCTTTCTGACTCATACCAGTCATACAGTTCCTTGCTTTCTCTACAATGATAAACATTTCCACCAGTAACATTATCCGCATCAACCATCATGTTAGATCGGTGAGGATACTTGAGATGGAATTGCTTTGCCTCTGCAAGATTATTTTGAATAAATCTGTATGAGCCGAAATCACAAGCGTTTATAAAATCATCATATTCTTCACGAGTCTTTTGCTCATTAAAAATGCAGTAGGTTTTTTGGTGAAGGTTTTTGCATCCAAAACAACTGGAGCAACCAACACAATCTTCACAAAAATAACAATCCTTACAATTACGAATTCTAAGACCGTACTGACAGCTATAGCAGTGCTCGGCATCTACAGCTTCAAAACATAATTCACAGTACTGATTAAACGCAGTATCTACACTGTCTTTGCAATGCATTGTGTAGTAGGTGTAGAGAAGATTTTCAGGTGCGTACAATGCAATCGTAGAAAGATAATTGTTACGACCATCATAAATACGATGGCAGAACTCTGAGTTTTCCGTTTTCATATTTAGAAGTGCAATTTGTGGTACAGCTCGAATTAACTCATCCATCTGCTCAAAAAATGGACGGTTAAAGTCGATACCTCTTCCATAGTCTCGTGAGTCCCAATCATCACTCCAAAAAGCTTTTTGGCTGTACACTGTGTATTCTGAATTTGCAGGAAAACTAGAAACAATATCTTTGCCAGTTTTGTCACATTTGCGCCTGTAAAGAGAGTGCTCGTTTCGCCAAACCATTCGGTTTCGCTGTCTGCAAGTAGGACAGCAAGAAGGTGGCTTGATCTGGTACTTCTTCTCATTAAAAACAGGTGACACTCGGTCATAGAAAGCTAAATCTTCATCTGTCACTTCAAAACCTGCCTTACAGTTAACACATGTTTTTTGCACGAAAAGTAGTATACCTCACTCTATCTAACTTGTATTTGTTGGCTTATCTAAGCCATAAACATGGTACTCCGTACTGGAAGATGTTAGAACTTTAAGACTGTGTGGCTAGGAGTTTGTGTCCATATCAATATACCTCTTTCAAGTAACATTCTTCGCAATAAACAATCTCAGGGCGATCGGGAGAAAAGGTTGTCCTGATTGTTTTCTCACAATTAGAACACTTGCGGTTCCAGAGTTTACGAGGATTACGTCTGTGAAACCGATCAATGTGCCTCTGGTTCCAATCTCGCCTAGGAAGTGGAAGGCGTTGATTCTTGTAGAAATTAAGCTCCTGGGGAGTAATGCGAAAGAGTTTCGCCGTTATCTCACATTGAATTGCACATCTGGAAATATCATCAGGAGAATCATCAATGCTATCAGGAAGATCAGAAGCCTTGATGGTACGATCAACTTTTGGAGGGGGAGGTCCGTAGTCATCCCATGGAATACTCATCTGCAAGGCTTCTTCCTTGCTCATGGGATAGTGTAAGAAAGCAGTTGTCTTGTTGTACCCGTGCAGAATGTGTGTGAGAGGGAGGAACTCTCCCCATTCTCCTGTGTGCTCCATGTACTCAATAATCTTTGGCGTGAGGGTGTTGTACTCTTCTTCAGTGTACTGTTTGTTGAGAATGCAGAATTGTTGGTGGTGCATGTTTGCGCAACCGAAGCAGTTTTTGCAGTGTTCTATGTACCAGCCGTAAAGGATGTTTAGACTCCAATGTGTTTCGTGGCAGAAAAAGTACTGGTAACCATCGAGTCCGCAGATGGAATTTTCGTAAGACAGTTCAAATTTATTCCCGTACTGATACGCGTCGTATACATCCTTAGCACCGATTACTATCTGATAGAGGAATTTTCCGTGTTCCACATCATCGCAGTCGAAACTCTCTTGCACGTCTTTACAGTTGTAGAGTTGTGATCCTGAGCAGTTTTCTAGATTGTGCCCCTGGAATGCTTTAAATGCGTAACTCTCTTCCATTTCCTTCATCTGCTTCATAAGAGACTGATAGCCTGCGTATGAACCAGTATTGAATTCTTTTATCTTTGCTTCGTACTCGTCTTTCGTGAGCTGCTCATTCTTGAAGCAGAATCTTTTTGAGCGCAGACCAATGCAAAGGAAGCAGTGTGAGCAACCAACACAATCACGCAAAAAGTGGCTGCTTGAGCAATTGATACAGTCCTGACAACTTACGAGGCCGTAACACTTGTGGCAGTCGATGCTATCGTAACAGAGTTCGCAGTAGAAGTTATTGTAGGCATCGGTACATGATTTACAGTGCTTCACACCGTAACCATAGTAACAATCTTCGTTATGGTCAGCGTGCATAATTAAGTAGCAATTTTTGCAGTCACCTGCGAGGTGTGTGTACTCAGAATTTTCATTTGTCCCCTGAAGACTCAGTGCTTGTGCAGGCGATCCTCTCTTCATCTCCTTCCACTGATCGAAGAATGGACGGTTGAAATCAAATTCCTTTCCATAGTCACGGGTATCCCACTTGTCGCTGTGCCAGCATTTACGACAGTAGATTGTCTGGTTTGTATGTGGTGGATGTTCTGTTGGTGTTGATTTCTTGCATAAATCACAAGTATCAGCGTAGAGGTATTGTTCATTATTAATTGCAAGTCTTCGTTGCTGGCGGCAATCTGGGCAATGTGTAGGAGGAGGTATTTGGTATTTCTTCTCATCTATTGTCGGTGACACTCGGTCATAGAAAGCTAAATCTTCATCTGTCACTTCAAAACCTGCCT
>CAYUBO010000135.1:0-3308 GCA_964443095.1 uncultured Candidatus Peribacteria bacterium
AAATTCTAATTATGCAATTGGGCATATTGTTCCTGAATATTGTTTGCCTCTTACTTCGGGGATGTTGAAAGAAGCTGAGGAAAAAACTCTTGAGCAGGTTGGAGAGGTTTTGGTTGATTGGAAGGGTTGTGGTAAGAGTGAGGATCGGCAGAGGGTTGTTGAGGTTATTGAAAAGTCTGGGTTGAAGGTTGTTAGGACAAGTAAAGTTGAGAAGTGAGGTTGAGAAGTGAAATTGTTAACAATTAACAAAAAACAAAGTTTTAAATACTTTAGATTAATTATTAACATATGGAAGAAAAAGAAAATCAAGAAGCAGAATCACTAATAAAAAAAGCAAAAAACTATTTTATCTTAGGAAATATTGGTGATTCTCTGGATATGCATTCAGAATCTGCAACAAATTATTTTAAATCACTTTCAGCAGTTGATGATTTTATTCTAAACAAAATAAACCTTAAACCAAAAAATCATGCAGAAAGATTTTCAATGTTAAGGCAATATTTTCCAGAATTCTACAAAATAACAGATTCACTATTTAATGTATATAGGAGAACCTATACATCTGAATTAACAAAAGAAGAATTATCACGATTAAGAGAAAGAATAAAAATCCCACGCAGCAAGCTGCGATGCATTTTTACGCTCCAACTGGGAACCACCACCCCAATTGGAGCAAGCTCCAAGGTATTAACCCAGTTGGAGCAATAAAGGAGACCTTTCAAAATGCAGAAATCAAAATCCCAGACAGTGAAGAAATTAAAGAGCAAGCTGAAAAATTATCTAAAAAATAAAAATGTATTTGAGATAATTTTAGTAGGATCTTATTTAAAAGATAAGGAAAATCCTAATGATATTGATTTGATAGTTGTTTTTACAGAGAAGGATTTAAAAACAATAGAGGAGTTTACTTTTCAGATAAAAGAGATTATAAGGGGCGTAGTTGGAGATAAGGAAATACATGTAGAACCTGTTGTAATGAGTAATTTGTTTAAAGAAAAAATTTTTTCAAGTATTCTTCATGAAGGCTATAGTATTAAAAATAATAAGTATTTTTCAGAGTTGATTGGGTTTCATGCATTCTCACTTTTTACATTTTCATTAAGCAATCTTTCAAAAATTGAAAAAGTAAGATTCTCTCAATCTCTTTATGGAAGAAAAATTAATGGGTTGCTTTATGAAGAGGGGGGCAGGTCGTTAGGAAAGGGGTCATTTATGGTTCCAATCCAAAAACAAGAATTATTCAAAGAGATGTTAGATAAGTGGAAAGTTAAATATAAGTTACATAGAACTTTGATTAAATGATTAACGATTACTGATAAAAATACTTAAAATTGTTAATTATTAACAAGATTTACGCATGAAAATGGGAAATAAATTATTAAAAAAATCTGTGTTGAAGAAGATGCTATCTGAGAAGGGGATGAAGATTGGGGATAAGGCTCTTGATAAATTTTCAGATGTTGTTGAGGAGTTTGTTGAAGATGTTATTGATAGGGCACTGAGGCAGGCGAGGATTTCTGGGCGGAAAGTGATAAGGGGAGGGGATTTTGGGTGAGGGTTGAACAGTGAGAATTGTCAGAAGGTTGGTGCTGTTATCTTTTAGGACTCTATTTCTGGGCAATCTTCTCCAGGGGTAAACCATTTAAATATATAAGTTGGGATGAAGGTTGGATGCTCGTCATCAGGACCTGGAGGAACCACCATTCCTTCTCCTTCAAACGGACAACACTTTTGAGTAAGAATATTATTCTCATCATCCTTACATTGCCATTCTTGATTCTGTTGTATCACATCACACTCTGTATCTTCTGGATAACACAATTCATAACTAGTTTCATAACCCTCATCTCCATAAACACAATAGTTAATCTTTGTTTCAGTACCTGGAATAACCCTACATTCCCAATCCGATACCCCTACGCATTGGTTAGCAGAAATTGAAATATCGCATGAAAATCCAGACTCAAGGCATAACTCTTCAACACGACTTGCAAAATTATCAATATCTCCTGCTAAGAGGCACGCAAATGAGTCTAAAGTCACAGAATCACATGTTCCTGGAATGAAATTAATATCTAAAATTAAATCAATATATTCATCACAATGTTCTTCAAGACCATGTCCACAATATCTTATATCGATTGATGAACAATCATCTGGAAGATTAATGTTATCAAGATTTGCTTCTTCTAATCCATAGTTTTTATGCATTATTATGTGATCACATTCCTCTGAGTATTCATTAATACAAGATTCTTTCATAAGATTAATACATTTCCATTGATATGAATTCCAAATGCATATTTCACCGGGGTTTTCACCTGATTCAGGAATTTCCTCACAGGAAGGTTTATCTTGAAATAATTCACAGTCGCCGTCAGATCTTTCTTGATAAGATAAAACGCAACAGGTTTTTTCTTGATATTCTCCATTAGTATCCTCCTCCTGTATATCCTCAAAAAAATAATCCCATATATCCTCCCACAATGAATTATCGTCTTCATAATTCCCTTCTTCGCCATCTTCCTCAGTTTCCCCTGATTCATCAGGACCCGGACATTGATGAAACCCATCTTTAAAGATAGATTGTTCAGCGTAACAACAACCAAACCTATATCCAACTGCAACATGCCCTTCATCAACACAGCATTCATCTCCGTTTCCTAGCTTATCATAACAAATCAAGTCTCCTGCACATTCCTCATCAGAATCGCATGAATCAGACAATCCTTTTTGATTATAATCTTCTTCACTTTGACATATCCATTCACCATTATTACTCCCTCCAACTTTAGTAGATGTTTCAACACAAATACCACTACAACATTCATCATCTCCATACTCTGAACATGTTTGTCCATCCTCAAGACACTCTCCTAACTCTAAAATATAATCATCAACACCTCCTTCATAATTTCCTACTGCGCATATGCTTGTTACATCCCCATCAATCCTTAAACAATGCCCACTGCAACACGAATTACGATCTTGATCATAACTTGTGCAGGTTCTTCCGTCACCTATGCAACAATTACCCTCCTCACCACATTCATAGTTAGGTTCACAGTCTGATTCATCTATGCAAGAACCATCAAGAAAATCAACACATTCACCTCGAAAACATTCACCAAAACAACAGTGATCATCTTCTAAACAAGAATCCATGCTACAACAGACTTGCTCATCATTACATACTAAATCTCTAGAACATTCTTCATCACAACCACAGCCTTCTCCAAGATATGAGACCCCTCCTTCTCTGCATCCTATAACTTCAATACCACATTCCAAAGAAACGTCTTCTAACT
>CAYUBO010000136.1:0-3307 GCA_964443095.1 uncultured Candidatus Peribacteria bacterium
TTTCTGCAACTCCCCATAAAACTGGGGCGCAGCCGAGATATCTTAGTTTATCTTGAGGGGGGGTCAAGGAGTTTTCACTAAATTCGGGTAGCTTTTAGCTTTTAGCTGTTAGCTTGTAGAGATCGAATTTACTTGCTTTTCAGCGTCTGAAAGCTAAAAGCTGCAAGCTATCAGCTATTTCTCGCATAATTTAGCGGTCACTTCCACGATGTAATCTAAATCATCATCCTCCATCTGTGGGCCGATTCCAATGAACATTCCTCGTTTCGCGATCTCATTACTGTAGTTCAAATCACCTGAAACACGATGCTCGACGTCTTTGTACCCCGGATGGAGAAGAATATTCCCGACAAAAAGGGTGCGTCCTTCTACTCCCCATTCATGATAGAACTTCAGTGTGTCATTTCTGGAGATTGGGAAAGATTCTTTCACTAGGAATGGGAACACGAACCAGGCGGGGTCGGCCCTTTCATCCCAGGTTACAAGTTCAAAGTGGTCTGAGAATTTATCTTTAAATGCTGAGTAGAGCTTATTAAAGTGTGCGATCCTCCTTTCCCTAAATCCATCCAGCCTCTTCATTTGCTGTAGTGCGAATGCTGCCTGCACTTCTGTCATCTTCAAGTTGTACCCGACATTTCTAAAGTAGTAGCGCTCGTCGAACTCTGTTCCATTGGAAAGTTTCACATTAAATCTTGTCGATTCATCCCAACCCCATGTTCCGCGGCGTCCCCAGTCACGGTATTGCTGCATCAAATTATAATAATCCTTATCAGAAGTAGTGACAGCACCTCCTTCGCCTGCTGCAGTGAAGTGATGTGAGGCATACAAGCTGTAAGTTCCTGCTTTCCCGAATGTTCCGCAGTTACTTCCTTCCCATCTGCTTTCAAATACATCGCAACAGTCCTCAATCACGATTAAATTATGCTTCTCTGCGATCTCCGTGATCAATGACATGTCCGCAACGTTACCGAGAAGGTGGGGGACCATGATTGCTTTAGTATTTTCACTTACTGCTTCTTCAACTTTCTGTGCATCCAGCACAAATCCTGTAGTCACCTCAACAAAAACAGGAACCAAGTTGTTCTGAATGATCGGATTTAAAGTCGTCGGGAACGTGCATGCCGGAGTAATCACTTCACTACCCTTTGGAAGTTCCAATGCAGAGATGGCGAGTAGGTTTGCAGATGATCCTGAGTTGCAAAGTCTGCAACTCTCCGTACCGATCTTATTACTTATAGCCTGCTCTAGCTCTTCGGCTTTATCTTTCATTCCTAGCCATCCTTTTTTGAGTACATCAAGAACCGCGTCGATCTCCGTTTCGTCGAAGACCGGTTTGGTATAAGCAATGTCACGTTTCTTATCTGTCATCGGGAAAAGATTCTGTCTTGTTTTGAGGTTTCATGCAATCGCTTCTCCTAAATTTAAGCGTATGCCGTCATATGTTTACGAATTTTTTCAACGATTCCATCAGGAGTCAGTCCATCTTTCTCCCTAAAGTACTTCTGGGAACCAATGTCACTGGCAAATACGTCCGGAGCAGCAATCGTCAAATGCGGTGCGTGATCACTTTCTTTAGATAGAACCTCAGCAACAGCTGATGAAAGCCCTCCTATCTGGCTGTGCTCTTCAATTGTCACAATCAAACCGGTTTCTTTTGATGCCTTCTTGATCACTTCCTCATCCAGAGGCTTAATTGTATGCATGCTGATCAATCTAACTGAAGCATCAAGCTTATCTGCTGCATCACGGGCAGCTTCGAGCATCGAGCCACTCGCAATTATCGAAACGTCACTTCCATCACGGAGCGTAATTGCTTTACCGATCTCAAAATCATTAAGTGATCCTTCATGAATATTGGGTTCACCTGCCTTTCCGAGTCGTAGGTAGCATGGCCCATCAAACTTACTGAGGGCTTTCACTGCTGCTTCGACTTCCATCGGATCCCCCGGACAGATCACGGTCATATTTGGAAAAGATCTCATAACGGCGACATCCTCAAGTGAATGATGAGTGGATCCGAGTATTCCGTAAGCATAGCCACTGCCCACTCCGACCATCGTTACAGGTAAATTGTGGTAAGCGAGATCATCGCGAACATGTTCACAGCACCGAAAAGTTACAAATGGAATGATCGAGTAGCAAAAAACTCTCTTCCCACTCATTGCCAGTCCCGCAGAAACTCCAACCATGTTTTGTTCGGCAACTCCGATGTTCATGTATTGCTTCGGGCATGCATCACTGAACGGTTCAAGGGCGTTGTATCCCAAATCTCCCGTGAGAAGCATCACATTTGAATCCTTTTTGCCGATCTCCGTGAGAGTTTTGACGAAAGTATTACGCATTAGTGTAGGCAGGACTTAAGTTTCTCAACATCCTCAGGTTTTGGTGGTGTGTAATGAGATGCAATTGTGTCTTCCATCTCTTTGCACCAGCCTTTCCCTTTAATTGTGTGTGCGATGATGGCGTTGGGTTTGCCCTTTTCAAACGGGATCCTGCTCAAAGCTTCTGCAATTTCTTCATGGTTATGGCCGTTCACTTCCGTTACGCCCCAATTGAATGCTTTGAACTTCTCTGTCAGTGGTTCGAGATTGATCACATCTTCCGTACGACCAAATCCCTGGATTTTGTTGTAGTCGATGATGCAAATCACATTATCCAGCTTCCATTGAGGTGCTGCGAGTATAGATTCCCAGTTGGATCCTTCATCCAGCTCACCGTCACTCATTACAACAACAGTTCGGTAATCCTTATTATCAAGTTTCGCAGCGAGACCCATTCCAAGTCCAATCGGAAGTCCATGTCCGAGTGATCCTGTGGATGCTTCCACTCCCGGAATCATCTTTGAACTCGGGTGCACAGCAAGCATGCCGCCATCCTTCCCATATGTTTCGAGTTTCTCTCTAGGGAAAAATCCTGCTTCGGCAAGAGTCGCGTACAACCCCGAGCCACCGTGCCCTTTACTGAGGATAAATCTATCACGGTTCGGATCATCCGGATTTTTAGGATCAACTTTTAAAAACCAGAAGTAGAGGACAGTGAGGATATCTACCATTGAAAGAGCCGAGCCCAAGTGAGCACTGTTACTATTGCACACCATCTCAACAGCATCAGCCCGAATCTGTTGACTCTTGCTCTGAAGATCGGCCAATTCTTGCTTCGAGAGGGGTGGCATTTCCAACCTATCTTCTCACGAAATTAATGTGATCTAAACCTCACAACCTATTTTTATTTATGAGCTACAATGCACCCCGTGCTTTTCAACATTCCTTCGAGAATCCGCCTGCGTAAGCTGGCGGAGGAAGAGTTT
>CAYUBO010000137.1:0-3289 GCA_964443095.1 uncultured Candidatus Peribacteria bacterium
CTTGTGTAAATCTTCGTGCAGGCTCTGTTGCAACCGGCTTTGCTACAAATACATGCATGGAGATTTTCTCTTCATCTATAGTCACAGATTTTGAGTCTATTTCTTCATATCCGGGCAGTGCTGCAACCTGCTGCAATCCGGAATCACTGTATTCCTTGGGTGTAACTGAGTTTAAGAGTATTTCACGGGTAATTGTAACTGTTGGAAATTGGCCGGAAACAGGCTCTTCTGCCTGAAATCCAGCTATAGTTTCATCCGGCACACCGCGCTGACGAAGTGTTTCTCTATCTATTACTATCCATCCCGCAGGTAAGCAGGTTCCTACTGATCCATCCCAATACTGCTCCTTACATGAAATACGCTTAGACCCACTACCAGTACAAGCAGTAAGGAGAACCAAAAGGCAAAAAAGTACACCGAATCGCTTCATCGGTGACATATCATACGCCATACGGTTCCAATTGGGAAACAGCGCTTGAAAACACAATCATGATCGTTGTAGACAAACTTCGAAAAGGTTGTCCTAAGAATTATGCGTCCATTGAGCAAATTGCTTAAAAATGTTAAAATACAATGATTTATGAACAAATATCTATCAATGCTATTTGGACTCACATTGCTGAGTCTTCCACTGAGTGCATTCGGTGCTCCATCCATCAGTGCTCTTGATTCAGTTGCAGGTATTGCAACAGAAATAGTGGCAGAAGGATTTGAAGCAAATGAGTCATTCGATGTGGTCGTTCGACCACCGCTCGGGCCTGAACTTGTTATTCCCCTCTCAAGCGATAATGAGGGAATTGCAAACGAGTGGATTGCCGGATCTGAACTTACAGAGGCAGGAACATATGAAGTCACAATTGAGAAGAACGGTGACTCTCTTCCTGTTGATGCAAGATTCACAATACTTCCGGATACGGTAGACCCTTACATGAGCACGATTGAGATTGCGAATCCTGAAGTCACTCCGGATGGTATTGATACTGCAAACGTGACTGTTGTCCTCCGTGACCAGTATGGAAATACACTGCCGGGAAGAGTAATTGAATTGATCTCGGATCGTGCAAGCGATGAAGTGCAAGCCATGACAAAAGAAACTGATGACGCCGGTGAGCAGGTATTTAGGATTACAGCACATGAGCCGGGGTCGATCACGCTTAGAGCTCTTGATCTGTTTAGCAGCAAATTGCTCACCGCAGAAGGAATGATCTTTGCAGGAAATATGGAACAGAGTGTTGGCGGATACTACCCTCCACGTCGTCCAATACCTCGTGCAGCACCTCCACAAGAAACAAGTGGAAGTAGATTTGCCGCAAGCTTCCTCGGTCGAAGACTATATGGACAAGCAATAGGCTCCGAACGCCTGGATGGTTTCGTCATCTACGCTCCGGAAGAAATGAAAGTTAACGAAGATGCGACTATCACTTTGGAAGCAGTGGATGAGTTTGGAGAACTTGTTGAGGAATACGAAGGAACTGTATTTCTTTCAACTGATGATGCTGATCCAAAAGCTCTTTTGCCTCTTGGTGGAATAGTTAAATTCGAACCTGGAAACCTTGGACGCAAGAAGCTTTCACTTGGATTGCGTCTTAGAACACCGGGAGAAAGACTTATCTATGTTGAAGACAGTGAGGATGGAACCTTGAATGGATATGCGCTGATCAATGTTATTGGAGATAGGATTGAAGATAATCTCGAGGAAGCATTTGAGATTAATGAACCTATCCCAAATTCTCTATACGGCAACACAGAAATAACAGTTAAAGGAAACGGCCCGCCATTCATTAACATAATCGTTAAAGGCGGAGCAAAAGATATTGACGGAGAAACGGACAGAGATGGAAACTTTACAATTGATATAGAACTGGATTCTGAAAAAGAAGAACACATCCTACAAGTAACTGCTCAGGAAGAAGGTAGATACAAAGCTGCAGAAGTAGTTGTATTACTTGATGTGACTCCACCTGATACAGACTCAATAGCATTCTCCCCGGAAGAGCCTGAAGAATTCAGTGATGTTCTTCTTGTTGTGGAAAGTGAACCGGATCTTGAACACGTAGCCGCACTGCTTAATGACGAAGAATTCGAACTTACTCAAACGAAGAAGGGGTCAGGAAAATATCAAGTACTTATAAAAGCCCCAGAGGCAGGTGTGTATCAATCAACTATCACGTTAACCGACAAACTCGGTAATGTAACAGGGAAGCGCGCAACACTTGCTGTAAGCCTAAGAGGTCTGCCACCTGTGCAAAACCTTGTTGCACAACCAGATGCAAGTGCGGTAATCCTAAGATGGAATCCAATAAAGACAGAAGAAGTGGATGCGTATCGTATTTATGTTGGAACAGAGTCTAACGATTACCTATACACACTGGATACAGACAAGGATACAACCTCAGCAACAGTTGCTGGACTTCGCCCAGGAACCACATATCACTTTGCAGTTACTGCAATAGAAGGGAAAAGGGAAAGCGAAGAAAAGAGTGACGAAGCATCTGCAGTTGTACTTGGTGTCACAATTGACGTTCACCCGCAGGACAGTGCCCTTCTTCTTGAATGGGCAAACATACAGGAAGAACTCCCTCTCTCTTCATTCCTTCTGGAATACGGTGTTGAAGAAGATGTATTTGTTGAGCAGAGGATTCTCAACGGAGAACTTCGAGCATACACACTTCGTGACTTGATAAACGGCGTACAGTACTACGCTCAACTAACACCTGTCACAACAACTGGAGATAAGCTGGAAGACTTATCTGCTGCAGGCGCAGGAACGCCGGATGGATCTGGCTTCCGCCCATCTGCACCGGATCCAATTCCATTGGAATACCGTCATGGAAGACCCAGTGCACCTCCCGCACCCAAGACACCGCGCCCACCTGCAACATCAGACACAGGTATTCCTGTATCAGCATGGTGGATTGTGGCAGTGATAGGACTCTTCTTCATTGGTATCACATTACATCAGAGAAGGATGCGCCATATGACTGCAGACTTCCTCGACTCGATGGAAAACAGGTACCATGATGACAGGTAAGCGCTCCCCTTTTCCCCATGACGAACAAGCCCATTCGACAGGCTCAGGGCAGGCAGGCTCCACGAACAATGTCTATCGGCGGGGCTACGTATGATCTCTTTGTGCATGTCCCACACGAAATAATGCAGGACTGTGAAGGGCGTCAGTCTTTCACGCTACCTCTCGGTGAGAAAGTGAAAGTGAAAGATGTGCTGGAAAAATGCGGAGGTGGTGCTTCCAATACTTCCGTGGGATTGAGCCGCCTTGGATGCGATGCAT
>CAYUBO010000138.1:0-3283 GCA_964443095.1 uncultured Candidatus Peribacteria bacterium
GGGCAATAGATCCAGAGGCGCGTCACTCTCACTCCCAGATTATTTGATCTACGACATTGATCGCGATGTTGAGAAACGCGCAAATCAGGAAGATGAGCGAAGACTCTTTTATGTTGCAATGACTCGTGCGAAGCGACGTCTAACTCTCGCATTCCCGGAGTCATACAGATCAGGAGAACAGATGCGCGATGCGCAAGTATCCAGCTTCATCGCAGAAGCAGGAACTGAGGTGGATGAGAAGGTTCTGCCAATATCTGATCTTCCATCTCCGATTGAGACGATGATCCAGCCGGAGCTCAAGATCGACGAAGCATTCAAAGCTTTTCTTGAAGAAAGACTCAAGGACTTTGAACTATCAGTCACCGCGATGAATGTTTTCCTGCGTGATCCTCAGGAATTCCTATGGGAACAATTACTCAGACAGCCCAGAGCCAAGCCAAAATATCTGGCTTTTGGTACTGCGGTTCACTTCGCACTTGAGCAAAGAAACGCTGCATGGAAATCCGGAAATCCGTTTACAGAGCAAGACCTCATCTCAACTTTTGAGACGTATCTGAAACATAAAGAAGTACTTACAGATTCCGATCGTGATGATCTCATGCACATGGGACACAAGATATTATCAAGATACGCAGAGCAGACATCCGGTCCTCCCCCTATTGTTCTTACTGCAGAAAAAACGCTTCATGCGCTGATCGAAGAAACGCCAATCAAGGGAAAGGTAGACCGCATAGATCTCTTTGAAATGAACGGACGAGAGTGCAGAGTTCTGGATTACAAGACAGGAGTTCCAAAGAAGACAGAAGATGCAGTTAGAAAAGACGAAGGACTCTTCAGGCAGCTAGTTTTCTATAACATTCTCTGTGACCTTGATCCTCGCTTCATCCACGATGCTACCCTATTTACCTTCGATTTCGTCGGGAACGACAAGGAGGACAGGAG
This sequence comes from uncultured Candidatus Peribacteria bacterium, assembly GCA_964443095.1. Lineage (GTDB taxonomy): Bacteria > Patescibacteriota > Gracilibacteria > Peribacterales > Peribacteraceae > CAYUBO01. The sequence continues at coordinate 943 of CAYUBO010000138.1, forward strand.
AGTGATAGACCTCAAAATTACGCAGGAGGAACGCGAGGAGCTAAAAGAATTGATTCAGAAAGTCTGGGCGAAGATCATTGCGCTGGACTTTACACCTCTCTAGAATTGCCCCCTTATGGCGGATCAAGAAAGACAATCGGCAGGATCAGAAAGGCCTGCAGAGAGCAGAAGGTGCGACTGTGCTGCTTGTTGTTACAATCGATCGGTAAAATGGCATGAGAGGATGTGGCAGACTATGTACGATCGGGCTCACAAGCCAAAGCAGCGATGATCACAATTGATCGTTTAAGAAATTCCGCAGCTGCCAAACAGCACGACCGCGGTGGCTCACGGCATTCTTTTCATCAATGGAGAGAGCGGAAAATACATTCTTAAATCCTTCCGGACGGAAGCATGCGGAGATCGGTAACCCCGGTAAATACTCTGCTTCAAGACTTTCTGTGATGACACCCTTACAGCGTCCCTCGAATGTGTGAAGAGCACCATCTTGATCAATATACGCTAGGTTACACATGAACCGTGCATTCTTGTTCGGCTCATCTTTCATCCGATCCAAAAAATGTTCAATCCATTCTTCATCACTTGCTTTCGGTCCCGCGCCCCAGCGTCTTGTGTGTACGCCAAGTTCATTCTCCAGTGCTTCAATAATAATTCCGGAATCATCCGCAATTGTAGGAATCTTCGAGCGATCATAATAGAAGCGTGCTTTTTTAACCGCGTTCTCTTCGAATGTTGATCCTGTTTCTTCCGGGTCATCGTGAATCTCCACTTCCAATGGTTTTAGTAGATCTAGATTAAGGGGATTCAAAACTTCAGAGATCTCCATATACTTTCCGGCGTTGTTGGTACCAATCAGGATTTTCATGACGAGGGTGCAATCTTCTCGAAGTATACCTTCCTTGCCTTGGCTCCGTCAGCAGGTCCGATCAATCCTTTATCTTCCATAATATCAAGCAGCCTTGCAGCACGTGCGTATCCAACCTTCAGTTGTCTCTGGAGCAAGCTTGCGGAAGCCTTTCCTGTTTCCTGTATAACTCGCACAGCCTCAAAGAAGAGTTCGTCTCCTCCGTTGTCATCTGCATCAAGGTCAATGTAACCGGCTTGGCTCATGCCCTCCTCATCTTCTTCTCCGATTGCAATCTGCTCTGTGATCTTACCACCTCCGGCAATCTTCACTGCGTTGATGATCCTCTCTACTTCTTTGGTTGAAACAAATATTCCCTGAATACGTACTGGCCTTGGTGTGATTGCTGTCATGTAGAGCATGTCTCCTCTTCCAAGTAGGTCCTCAGCTCCGATCGAGTCAATGATCGTCCTCGAGTCGACGGCGCTCACTGTTCTGAATGAAACACGAGTCGGGATGTTTGCTTTAATCAAACCTGTAATAACATCCACGCTTGGACGCTGTGTAGCAATAATCAAGTGCATTCCAACGGCACGTGCCATCTGTGCAATGCGTGTGACCATCATTTCTGTATCTCTCCTGAATTGTCTCATCATCAAATCAGCAAGCTCATCAATTACCATTACAACACGTGGGAGAGTGCTTTCCTCTTCCGTCTGCTGAGCGTTGTACTCATCAATGTTTCGTACACCAGCTTCTGAGAATCTGTGCAGCCTTCTTCCCATCTCTGCAACTGTCCATCGCATTGCCTGAAGAGCTCTTTCAGAATCCGTAATCACAGGAGTGAGCAGATGTGGAATTCCATCGTACGGAACCAACTCAACACGCTTCGGGTCGATCAATATCAACTTAAGTTCATGTGGTGCGTTCTGGTACAGAAGTGATGTAAGGAACGTGTTCATGCACACGGACTTACCACTTCCCGTTGCTCCCGCGATCAAAATATGTGGCATGTCGTCAAGCGGAGCAATAATGGCTCTTCCGGATACGTCACGGCCAAGAGGAAGAGTGAGTTGAGATTCACTCTCTGCAAACTCAGGGCTCTCCAATATCTCTTTTAAGTGCACAATCGTTCGATTCTTATTTGGCATCTCAATACCAACTAGAGACTTTCCGGGGATTGGAGCTTCAATCCTGAGAGTATCAGCAGCAAGAGCAAGAGTAAGGTCATCCTTCAGGCTTCCGATCTTGCTGAGCTTCACACCTTCAGATGGTTTAAGTGTGAACTGCGTAACGGTTGGTCCAGGATGAGCATCCCGCATTGTCACTTCAATTCCAAACTCATCGAGTTTCTCTTCAATAAGCCGTGCTTGTTTCTTCAGTTCCTCATCATCAACTTTCAATTCACTTCGGGAACTATCCAGCAAGTCGTAACTGGGGAAGGTCCACTCCTCGAAGCGCGTATCCTTCATCTGTAGCACATCTTTCTTCGACTTC
>CAYUBO010000139.1:0-3241 GCA_964443095.1 uncultured Candidatus Peribacteria bacterium
AGCAATATGAAACGTAATGCTTTCAATATCGAATCCTTGTATTTGGCCTCGCGAGTCTTATCACCTATCAGCTTTGCAATAACATAAGCGTCATTCAATCCTTCCGCATAAGAAGAAGTCGAGTATCTTGGTTCCAGCGGAGGGAATCCTCCGATTTCATCTTCATAAGGACTTGCTAGAGCCTGTTGAGTTTTAATTATCCAGTCGTTCATTTCGAAAACAAACTCTGCTACTTCTTTATTCTTATTTTCTTCATACAGCAACCTGTATACTTGGGAATGCCAAGGAACAAACGCGGTGTTTTTGTTGCCACGCCAGTATTTTCTATAATAAGGGAATGCATTTTCCACGGAAGTTTTGTATTCCTCGTTTCGTGTATCCGAATAATGCATCATAATTGCCAGCATTGCTTCTCCCGGATAGAAGTCCACTCCCGAATTGCGATCCGAATTGAAATAGGTTCTGTAAGAACCGTCCTCTTGTTGTTGATGAAGAATACCTTTTGCAAATTTTTCCCTCAAACCGGCTGAATCCGGGTACTTCTTCGCCTCCAATAGAGCCATTACCATAAAAGCGTTGTAAGCCAGCTTCGAAGTACCATCGATTTCCAGATAGCAATAGTCTTCTTCTTCGCATCTGATGTATTCCAAATAATAATCCAAAGACCTGTTGATCAAATTATTCAATGAAGAATCATTTAATTTATTTCTTACTAACGCCACGCTCCACAATGTTGCAATCTGTCTGACGTGATTGTTGTCATCTGAATACTCGTCTTTGCTCGGGTAATACATATATTCAAGCATTCCTGTTTTGTGATTTGTATTGTTTTTAAACCAATCGCGAGACAAAAGTACTCTGTTATTAATCATATCTTTATCGATTTCTGAAACATCAAAGAGAATATTCTGACGGCTTAGATCGACAATCTCCCCATCCCTATTTCCCTTGAACTCAACGGTATCATACATATAAATGCTTGTTTCGAGTTCGTCATAACACTTTTTGCTTAGCCCTGCTTTCTTGCACAGCTTTTTCAATGCTTTCTTATGGCTGAGATTGCTCTTGATGGGATCTGATGCCTTGTAATAAGCATTATCGGAACCTTGCTCAACTTCGAAACTGTGAACTCCTAACTCAATATTTTTCTTGGCTGCCTTAAGTCCACCTTTTACCTCTCTCTTGTTGTAAAGGTATGTGGCAGTTATCTCGGTATCTTTTATTTCACTTCTCTTAGTCTCGCCTCCGAAGCGATCATCGCCAATACATCTTTTTGTAGCAGTGCTAATGTCTGTCTGGCCCGGATTTGAATCTGTTTCTTTGCCTTTTCCACTCTGACAACACCTTACTCTGTTATCGCCAATAAAAGTTACGAATACCTTGTGATAATTACTTATTATTGGAAACTCTTTGGGCGGTTGGCCATCTTTGCCAAACTCTGAATCCAGTTTTGCATAAGCTTCAGCTACAACTGCGCGCTTCTCATTCAGATTCAATTCAGCAGGTGTGAGTGTTTCGTCCACCCTGACGCTGGCATTGGGATCGCTTATAATTTTAGGTTGCTTATTTGGTACACAGGCAGCAGTTACTGCAACAAATACGACAAATAAGGTTGTAAATAGCAGGTTTTTCATATGTTGGAAGTGTGGTAATAATTTGATGGCACTTTACCAAAATGATATTAAGGTACGTATTGACGCATTAGTATAAGTGAAGTTTTTTGTATATAATTGCCCCATGCAGGATTCAATTCTTTTGTGTTTGCACGGCTGGGGGGGCAGCTCCGAATCATTTAACGAGTTAAGTGAAAAACTTAGAAATTCTAATATAAAAATATACGCACCTGATCTGCCCGGTTTCGGATCTGAGCCAGAACCGGATCATCCGTTTTCTGTTGATGATTTTGCCGAGTGGATCGAGTCTTATTTAAGCCAATTACCTATAAACAATAGCCGATTGCAAGTTGTCGGCCATTCCCTCGGAGGACGAATTGCCATTAAACTCGCTAACAGAGGAAATTTGAAGATAGATCACCTATTTCTCTGCGCTGCAGCTGGAATTAAACGTCCAAAACACATCAAAAGAGTCGTAGCATTGACCGTTGCCAAAACCGGAAACGCAATCCTTTCGATTCCCGGCCTTGGATTTCTTAAAAAAGTGGCAAAATCTCTGCTTTATAAAGCTCTCAGAGTTCACGACTACGAAAAAGCCTCCCCTTTGATGCAGAAAACGCTGGTAAAGGTTACAAACGAAGATCTAAAGCCTCTTTTAAAGAATATCAAAGTTCCTACTGATATATTTTGGGGCGAGAACGACAAGATGACTCCGATTGCCGACGCCCATATTATGAAAAATGAGATTGAAGGGAGCGTGCTCCATACTTTCCCGGGCGTAGGGCATAGAATTCATAGGGATAAAGCCGTAAATATTGCGGAGGTAATACTGTCAAAGATTGGCTAAAATACGCTATCCTGTGCCTCCAAATGAACCCTTATCTTCTTGCCATCATCACCACCATAGCATCAGCCTCGCCGCTGGTGATATTTGCATACCTTTGGCAGGTTAAAGAATGGAGAATCGATCGTTTAAGGGAGCATTTAAGGAGCGAAGGGGTTTTGAGACAGCTTTTTGGAATATATAGACCGGCAGTCCTGATAATTTTTGGAATGCTTGGTTATTTAAAACTTCTTTCCAACTGGATTGTCATCACTTTGATCGGATATTTGGCAGTAAGTATTTTTCAGCTTCTTCTAAATAAGCATCCGAAACCCGTCTGGACCAAAAAGGCAATTACTCTTATCGGGACTGCGCTGATTCTTACTTTGATTTCCAGCCTGCCGCACAAACCGCAAACCACATATTATCATTTGGTTTTTATACCTCTGCTCCAACCTCTGTTTCTAATGGTCTCCGCAATTCTTTGGTCCCCTATTGATAAAGTGCTGAAGAAACGCGTAATGAATAAGGCAAAAAAAACGAGGAGTAACAGATCAGATCTGACTGTAATTGGAATAACCGGAAGCGTGGGAAAGACTACAACCAAGGAACTTCTTAAGCACGTTTTGGAAGATATGAATGTTATTTCTACTCCCGAACATGTAAATACGGAAATGGGCGTCTCTGCATGGATAAGTTCGAAGCTTCCAAAGAGTCCGGAGGCAAAAGTAATGATTGTGGAGATGGGTGCATGAACTACCGCCAGCTTACGCAGGCGGTGTCCTAGAGGGCAAGCTTCGCTTGT
>CAYUBO010000140.1:0-3235 GCA_964443095.1 uncultured Candidatus Peribacteria bacterium
AGCAAAGGGAATATTCAAACAACACGGTGCAGTCCCACAAAATGGACAGTTTGATGACTATCTAAATATTGCAAGAGAGAGGTATGAAACCGAAAAAGATCTCGCACAACTATTTCTATTCACTAAGCCTCAATAGTTATAATAACATTTAGCCACCCGCTCCATGAAGTACAGCTCACTATGTTCGCTGACTTAACGGCGCTGCCCACTAGGATCGAACATGTGACAGAACCAAACTTATTCACTCTCACTAATATTAGTCTTTTTCAAATATCTTTTCACCTTTTGTACTAACATCAATACCAGTACGACCCATCACCCTCTCTTTGAACTCTCTATCTGACATCTTTAGAACTCTCTCAAAGTCTAACACACTTAAATCCAGCCTATCGGCACAATCATATCCTCTAAAATGAGCGACTGTTTCAGTTTCAGCATGTATAACATGATTTAGTGGCGATAGCATTTTAACAAGCTTTGGTAATTTTCTATCCAGTAAGTTCCTGTACCACTTCTGAAATCTGCGGCGAATTGCTGATCTACGTGGCGGTTCTCTCACAATATATGCCGATCTCGGATCACTGAGATCTGACTGTGCTATTTTGCCTCCAAGCCTACTAGCACGTTGTATTGATGCCTGTCTTAACGCTTCATCCCTCGCTCTAGATTGTTCTTTGGGTTGTGAATCACATGCATTCTGAAATAGGAGCTTTTTTACTTTTTGATTGTTTTCAAGCACTTGCAACAATACACGTTCACCAAGTTTGCCAAAAACCTCTGCAATCGCCTCTGTATATACAGGACCCAAGTAGTCATCGTATCTCTTGCTCCATGGATAACACTGATTACGAATTGCGTGTCCAATTTCTTCTCCCAAGTGTGAAATAAGTGGCATCTTTTGCTCGACACCATATTCAACACATGATTCACCACGAAGAACATTTTTAAGGATTCCAATTTCATTAGAATTTGGATCGAAGTATGAGACTGGATCATGGTAAAAATCAAATCCGTAACCTTCCGACTCAACCGCAACAGCTGTTGGAAGTTCTATTTCAGGTATCAATCGCTCTATACCCATTTGCTTCATCATTTCTATCTGTGTTTGTCTGACAAGATACGTTAGATGTTGATTTATAGTTTCTGGACTTTGATTACATAGGTAATCGTTATTAAAGCTGTTTATGCAAAATCTCACTTTTTCCTCAAATGAAGGATCTGGATGCTCACTTAGAAACTCAGAAAAACTGAATGATATGGCTTTGTCTTCCATAGATTTCCTTTTAATAACATATTATATTATATAATAATATTATATATTCGTCAATACAGCCTAGTACTAACGATTAGACTACAAACAAATCTACCTCCGCACGAATTCCAAAACCTTCCTCCCTGATTCTTCATCTTCCAAGAGATCATTATGGCCACGGTCTTTGATAATAACGAGCTCATGCTCCCCTCCCCAGGCAGCAGCGAGTTTATGTGCGTGGGAATGTCCCTGAATATCATCTGCATCACCGTGAACAATCAGAGCAGGAGCTAGAATTGATGGTGCAAGAGCGATGTTATCCAGATTGTGACGCAGGAGCAGTCGTACCGGAAGGTACGGATACACCTCACGAGCAACATCCACCATGCTCGTAAACGGCGCGTAGAGAATGACGCCGGAAACATCGCGTACTGATGCCAGATGCGTTGCCACTCCCGTTCCAATACTGATTCCCCATAGATAAATGCGGTCTGGATCAACATCACTGTGATTGGTAGCAGCATCGTAGATATGCTCACTATCAATCCGCATTGCATCAGTTGAAGGTGACCCCTCGCTCAATCCATAGCCTCGGTAGTCGATAAGTACGATGTTCACTCCTTCCTGACGCAGAGAATTGAGTGCATATGCAAAGCGATCGAGTCGCATGACATTGCCTCCAAAAAACAGAAGAGTTGATCGCGGCGCATCTCCTGTGCCGGGGAGGAACCATCCATGAAGCTTGAGGCCATCGGCAGTAGCAACAGTCATCATTTCTCCCTCAATCTCGTCTGCCACCTGCTTCCACCGCTCTTCAGTGATCTTCCTTGGGAAGAAGATTATTTTCTCCTGCATAAGGTACAGTAGGAAAATAAGCAGGATGCACGCAAGGATGAGGACACCAAAGAAGCTACCGAAAGATGATAGAAGTGAGCGTACAGGCATAGAGAAATCATTCTACCAGCCACCTGCTCTAATCAAACATCTTATTCGATATCCTTCAGTGCTTTATTTATAGCTCTGCCAGACTTACCGAAGATGGTTGTAGCTCCTCCTGTCTCTTCATGCGTGTGTGCTTCCTTTAACGCTTTCCACGCCGGACTTCCTCCGTTGCTCTTCTTTTTATTCTTCTTTGGAGCAGGTTTTTCCGTTTCATCACTCGCAAACCAGCCCTTAATCGACTCTCCCCAACCAGATACTGTTGAAGCTGTATTGTCCTGCCAGTTTGGATTCAAAACGTAACTCCAGGCCTCAACGTAGACATGCAAATTACCTGTCGGCATAGCATCGAAACCTTTACCCTTCTCTCGCTCTTGGCGAATCGTGACCTGAATTCTTGATGCAAAACGTTCTCCATTGTTTTTCTTAGCATGGGCGTTGTATCTCTTCTCTAAGTCATCCTCTATATCATGCAGAGGATTATCTGTCGTCTTATAGTACGGTACTGTCAGATCAATATTTCTTGCCTTTACCTCGTCCAATGCCTGCATTTTAACTAGATCTTTGATTGCACCTTTCGCCACATCATCAGTGCGTACTACATATTCTTTTATCAATCTGTCACGATCCTTCATGGTTTTGTTCTCAACTCTATCTTTTGCCTGTTTATACTTTGCCAGTTTGTGCTCCAATCTCTTTCCCAGAGGAAAACTCCCTCCATCATCACCTTCACGAGTCACTTTATAGTTTGCATCTCCGTAGAGTTCCCCAAGCTTCTGCTCATCTACCTTTAGCATCTCAAGCTCCTTTTCCAAGTCACCAATAATCTTCTCTGCGTTTTCTACGGTTGGATCATTTTGAAATGCAATCTCGGACTCTCTTCTAATCTCTTCTTGGCGTTCTCGTTCCTTTACGATCTCTTTGTGCTGCGCTGTTTTCTCTTGCCGCTGTTTGGCGAGTTCTCTCTTCTTCTGCGCTTCTATTGGATCTTCATTAGACTCTGTTACTTCAGGCCCATCCTGAGACACAGATTCCGCTGATCGG
>CAYUBO010000141.1:0-3232 GCA_964443095.1 uncultured Candidatus Peribacteria bacterium
GACTTAGCAGGTGGTGGATACGTCGTTCCTGCTGAAGTCACAGTTGTATTTGAAATTCACGGTGATACTGTTTCTACTTTGAGTACAGATGAATTACAGCTCACATTTGAGCAACTCCCGGTTATCTACATTGAAGCTGAGGAGCTTGATGATGGATCAAATCTGGAAGGCATCCAGACAGATGGTGTGTGCCCTTCTGGAACATGCCAGATTGTTGTAACCACCACAGATTCTATCCAATGGTACTTCCAGAGCCAGGGAGATTTGTATGCATACTTAGATAGCATTCCTGTCCGCAACCGCCAGGTTCTCGGAGGAACTCTCAGCGAGTACGTAATGAGACTTGAGATGCGTTCAAGTGTTGAGCCAGTTGATGTAACTGATCTTCAGATAACAGTAGAAGGAGACGCGCAGTCCATTGACCGCATGGAACTCTACAAGGATGGAGAATCAACTCCGTTCATGCTCGCAACAATGGGTGCATGTGGAAATGATAATGTCCTACCACAGACATTCTGTGCGCAAATGGAGAGCAGGCAGCTCGTTGTTGATGATCAGGAAGACGTTATCATTCGCCTTAGGATGAAAAATGATGACAGTGGTGCTGTTTCTGGTGGAGTCTTCAACTTAAAGATTGATGGAACACCAGTTTCCGATGAGTCGGACGGAAGAGGCGCAGTACGTGCACGTGGAGATGTTTCTTCCAACAATATTCCTGCAAACGATGAAGACAGTGAAGCAGAGGGGGAAGTGTTCATTGGAACAAGTTCTGTAGGAGCGAACGCAGATATAATCGGGAGAGATCATGTTTCAGTTCTCGCAAAGGTAACTTCAATCACCAATGCAAACCCAGATCCAAACGGATCTTCTGTTCCTGTTGGAGTATCTGACGTTGGTCAGTTTAAGATCGCCGCAGCTATGCATTCTAACTCGAAGAATGGCATGAATGATGTAGTGCTTGAAGATCTAATCTTCAATATGAACGGAGTTAACGTTGAGTTTGATGCTTCAGGTTTCAGCTTCTTCAATAAGTCAGACTCAACTACAACAGTAACTTGTGTTCCAAAGGAGATGGGTGGAGATGTTCTCTCAGGAACATTCACGTTGCCATCATTCGTTGTTGTTTGTGAAGATCTGAATGCAATTGTAGATACAGAGATTGATCAGGGTAGCGATCAGACGTTCGTGCTTCAGGTAAACATCACGAACCCAATGGTGAATGGTGGATCAGTTTCCACTCTTCAGGCTTCACTTTCGAACTTCTCGAGTATGTCACGAACAACCTTTAGTATTAATGACAGCCACGTTCGTTGGCTAGATCGCGATACCTCAAGTACAGAGTTCCTCTGGATTGAGTATCCGGACACTGTTGTTAAGTCCACTTCGTACCAGAGCTAAAGAACACATAAAGATTTTAAAACCCTCCCGAGCCACGGGAGGGTTTTTTCTAATGTAGAATAGGGTGGTGCCTGTAGCTCAACTGGATAGAGTGTCAGCTTCCGGAGCTGAAGGTTGTGGGTTCGAATCCCACCAGGCATACCATAACAATTCGATTCCTGCCTGCCCCTCGTAGCTCGTAGCGCAGCGGAGAGCGAAGTGGGGTAGGGGGCACCATCCGTCTCCGTCCCGCGTACGCGGGACTACACCGAGATGGAATTTCCTCTATTTTTAGCTAAAAAATAGTATTTGTACATGATTGATAAATAATGCAATTCATCTAGAATATTACCTTTGTGCTCTTTCAAATCATCAGTAATGCTGAGGTTCCACTGGGTTCCTGTTACTTGCTTTCAGGGGTCCGGTAATTCAGTGGTTGCCTCAGCAAGAGGCCGTTTCTTGGTTCGTTTCTCTAACAGGAAGGAGGGTATGGCGATGCCTAAAAACCTCGCACTACCTTTCGGAGTCAACACCTTGGCCGAGAGATTCTCGGTGACTCCGGGGGCGCTCAAGCACATGCAGCGCCCGTGCAAGGAGAACAGGGTGCAGGTACTGGAAGTACCGTTCCCGGCGTTGAAACTGGGCGATGACCCGGTCGAAAACTCAACGCCTTCATGCAGGCAACAGGGATTGAACGGGCATCCGTCTGCATGTTCTGGGGCAAAGGAATGCCGAGCCCGCAGAAAGAACCTGAGCATGACGCAGCGCTGGCCATGCTCAGAGACGCCACCGACCTAGCGAAATTGGTTGGTGGAGATCAACCCAAGGTGATCGGTCCGCTTCATTGCACGATCACCGAGCCCGGCACGTTGGACATGGGCGTCAGGTTTCTCAAGAAGGCCATGCCCTATGCGGAAGAGCAAGGTGTGGACTACGCGGATGAATTTCTGCGTAACGAAGAGGACCTGGTGCTCGACGGCGAAGTCGGAGCTAACGAGCTTGTGGACCGCGTTGGCAGCGAACGCCTTGGTGTGCACGTGGATGCGTTTCATGTGCGGTGCCTCGGGCGTAACCAACGCTGTGTCCTGCAATCCGTCGGTAACAGGCTGAAGCATGTGCATGCCTCTGGACATCTTCGGATGGTTCCTGGGCTCGACAACGTGCTATCCGGCGAGGAAGGTGTGAAATGGATGGATGTCTATCTTGGCCTGCTCGATATTAAGGTCAGGGTTGACGTTGTTTACGAGGGGTTCGGCCCCGAATGCGTGAAGGAAATCCCGGACATCGCAGATCCGGAATTCCCCGCGCCGGTCGACGTCGCGACTGCAATCGGTGCGTCGCGGTTCACCCTGACGATGAACAACATCGTCGCGCCGCTTGCCTCGCTTGGCTGATGAGCTCATTGGCTCGTCTTGTAAACCTGCTAAACGGTAACCACTTTAACTCTCCTCCGAGCGCCACGCCCGGAGGAGAAGTTAAAAATGTACAAAAAACTTAAAGGCAGGAGTTTTTAATCAGCACTTACATTCTCAAGTTTGATCATCCTAATAAACTTACAAATTATTCCGCAGTCTTCATCTCCCCTTCCTCCTGCAATATCAGGATCATCATCACAGTACTTATTCCATAGGAGATTGAAAGCTTCACATTCCTGTTTTGCCATTGCAGGGTAGTGAATGATGCAGGCGCAAAGTGATTGATAATCAATTGATGCAATCACGTCACCCACGATTATCTTTTCCAGTTTTCCCGAAAGCTGGTTTTCCGGAACAAGCATTGTCTTTCTCATGCGCAGATGATCATTACTTTGATAACGCCTTCCGAAAGGGGAGTTAGATGTAATCACACGGGATTC
>CAYUBO010000142.1:0-3195 GCA_964443095.1 uncultured Candidatus Peribacteria bacterium
AGCGAAGCTTGCCCTCTAGGACACCGCCTGCGTAAGCTGGCGGTAGTTCATATTCCCTCTGCGAGAGTTGACGTACTTCGAAGATGTCACACCCGAGCCCCTGCTCCATGAGTTCGTCATCATCCAGTTCAGCAAGTCTTGTCTCGATTTCTGTCTTCACTCTTTTGGCATCATCACAAAGTCCGTAGTGATACATGACGCCTAATCCACGTACTGAATAGCGAGTGAGATCTACTTCCTTCTGTGCCTGCGGCTCTCTGTCTTGTCCGTATGAATCCGATCCGATGAATCCACCAACGAGGGCAGCACCTGCCGCAGCGAGAGCCATGGAAACTCGCCCACGCCTTCCGGAGATGGCTGGATGGACAACAGAATTTGTTGTATGTGGCCCGTCTAAGCGAAAGGATGATAATCCTTCTGTGGACATTGGCCTTCCAATCTACTCTTTTGAAATTAGTGGGCAAGGACAAATCATATAGAATTTGCAAACTAGGCTCATAATCCTTTTCATTTTGCCAATCGGTATTTTCAGAAGATCAGAGGTATCCAAAATTTGTTATGCCTATTGAGATTTGGGGCTAAATTTGCTACAATAGTAGTTGTCAGTGATTGATTCATTTCTGTCATTGATCAAAACAAAAGCGCCGAGTTCTACTCCGGCGTTTTTGTTATTTGCACTCAGAAAAGTGCTATCATTTTCGTATGAATGCAGTGAGCGAAGCAGGCAGCCCAGAAGACTTTGATGCGTTGTGGGCGAGAGCTCAGGAAAACATTGCGCTGTTGCCTCCGGCTGACCAACAGATTGCTAGGGAGAGGCTGAAACTGCCAGGGCAGTTTTATGGGAGAGCTTCCAGTCAGGAAGTTCATAGATTGCTATGGGATTTATTGAGAAGGTATGCGAATTAGCTGAGTTAATGTGTGACAATGTCACACAAAAACAATACAATGTAACACATGGTAGTTACGGATACGTACTTATCGGTTCGTCTTTCTCCACGCATCAAACTTGCAGCAGAGAGGCAGGCAAAGCGGGATGAGCTCTCCCTATCAGATGTTGTGCGGGTGCTTCTTAAAGAGTACGCAAAGGGAGACTTGGATATTAAAGTTGTTGTAGATAAGAGCTAGAACGCGCTGTTTGGTGAACAAAGCTACAAAAAAGTATCGATTTTAATAAAAAGAGCTGTTCAATCAGAGTAAAGTACTACGTTGCTCATTTCCCCCCTCTCTTATGAAAAAAGGTAGAAAGAAGTATCTCGTGCGAATGCTGGCGGTCACGAGTAGTTTGATTATTGCGACCTCAGCGTTCGCGAAGCCAAATACAGATAGAGTTCCGGCAACAAACAACAGATCCGGGAAAATAGTCACCATCCCCGCACATGCTGTTGAAATGGCACCTGGGGTATTCAGCTTGGGGACAGCCGTAGTAGATGGAAAAGTTGTAGAAGGAATTATGTTTATTGACTACAAAAAGGGATATGGAAAGCCCCCTGGGACTCCTGGTGGAGGTGGTGGTGGAGGAAAGGATAAGAAGGGCGGTAGCAACAAGTGCTATGCACACCTCGCGAAAGGTGCAAAATGGAAGGTAACTGAGCCGTGGGTGCTGAACCCCAGTAACACGCAAGGCCTCAGCGATTCTTTCCTCTTAAGTAACACTGCGGGGAACATTCAGAAGTGGGAGGACGAAGCGGCAACAGACATCATGGGAGCAGGTTCATTAACCACTGACCCCCTCGTTGCAGATGAAGAAAGTCCAGATGGTTTAAATGAGATCTACTTCGGTTCCATCGATAGCCCTGGTGCAATTGCAGTCACCATCACATGGGGAATCTTTGGTGGAAAGCCAAGTGGTCGTGAGCTTGTAGAGACAGATCAGGTGTACGATCAAGTTGACTTCACATGGAGCGACAGTGGAGCAGCTGATGATATGGATTATGAGAATATTTCCACGCATGAGCTAGGACACAGTCTTGGCATGGGACACCCGGATGACGGATGTACAGAAGAGACAATGTACAGGTTTGCGACGGAAGGAGAGACGAAGAAGCGAGACCTCAATGCGGGAGACATTGAAGGAGTAAAGGATCTCTACAAGTAGAGGGATATCAAAATGGGCGGGTACCGAAAGGTGCTCGCTCATTTATTTACTGATCAACAAGCCACACCCTAAGGTTCGCAATAGCGTTCTTTGTTGTGCAGGCAATGAATTCATATCCTACACCCTTGCCGTTCACCTCTCTCATTCTCTCTCTTAACTTGTACATTGCATGAGCGATGTCCATACCGGATCCGGGATGCTCTATGCTCAAAATGCTTTCCCCACGTGTCATGAGGCGCTCACTGACTCTATCGATGCGTTTGGTGTTAATCGCCATCTCTACGAGAGATTAAGTTGCAAGAACCGGTGTGAACGTCAGTTGCTTGCCATCCGAGTCTATGCGTACTCTGCAAATGCTTTGTTCGGGGAATAGCTTATCCCTCCCTCCACTATTAAGGACGTCCATCATTTCACTCATTGCAACTGATCCCAAGTGCAAGCGACCCTGGTTTACTTGTCGTAGATTATAGAAGTATTTCCCATCGTAAGGATCAACAGGTCCCATTCCGGTAACATTGCAGTACTGGAAACCTATTTGACGACCACCGTTTCCGTTTTGACCTTCGAAGTGACATAGTTCCTGCGTTTCGTTGAATAGAAGTTCAACAGCCTCGGGTGTTACGTCCTGTACGCGAAGATCATGATTGATAAAGGCCGGGAAATCTGCCATGTCGAACAGTGAAGATCTGCACGCTTGCCTGAAAGGATCTTCTTCAATTGGTAGAACCGGAACGAGAGACCAACGGTTCACAAACTCAGGGCGAGTCCTGCCCGTTCTTTCATCAGAGAAAGCCTCTGCCAGAATACTGTTTATCTCCTTCCTATCAGTCTCATGCATGATTTCCATGGCACCTGCGTTGGAAGCACCGATAAGAATAATTCCGGGGCGATGGCGCCGCTTTCCACCTCGATTTGTCACCTTTCCAGTATCAATCACATTCATAAAGAATGACTTAAATGTATTGTGCCCCTTTTCAACTTCATCAATGAATACAATCCCAACATCGTTTTCTCTGTAGAAGAGTGAGAGTGTGCCTTCGCTCGGATCTTCGTATCCCGGAGGAGATCCAACAAGCGTATCAACGTGGTGGCGTTCAGTG
>CAYUBO010000143.1:0-3179 GCA_964443095.1 uncultured Candidatus Peribacteria bacterium
GGTCAAAGCTGCTCATGCAAACGTGCGGGGACTTATAAGGGGTGATAGTATATCTTTTAAGCCCCGAAGGTCACATTCTAACGCACGAATATCTTTCGCCCAAGTAGTTCGCAGACCGTCCAATAGGGGGAGCCATATTGGAATGACCTGTTGTAAAACACCGGAATCGACAGTCGCCAAGGGCTTTTTCAATGGTTCTAACGAACCTAACTTGGCCTTCACAGCCTCATTGCACTGCTTGAAGGCTGCAAATGACTTACGGAAGCGAAAATGTAGTGTTTTCTCTCGTAGTTCTATCGCTTGTCCGATTTTTTGAAGGATTGCCACCTTGGTGTCGCGGTCTCCGTGAGTGAATTCATTACGTAAGTCTTGTGCAAAGTCTGCTGCATCAACAGTATCTTGCGTTCTCTGTGTAGCCGTAGCGT
Source organism: uncultured Candidatus Peribacteria bacterium (assembly GCA_964443095.1). Classification (GTDB taxonomy): domain Bacteria; phylum Patescibacteriota; class Gracilibacteria; order Peribacterales; family Peribacteraceae; genus CAYUBO01. The sequence continues at coordinate 426 of CAYUBO010000143.1, forward strand.
GGAAGTCGTTGATGAGCTTCTTCACTTGATCACGTTCCTCCTCAAGCTCTTTGAGCATCGATTTGAAGAGTTCTTCCGATACGGATGTAGAGGAGTCTAGCTGCCTCTTCATGAGCTTGTTGACCTTCTCATTCGCTTCTTTGTACTTCTTCTGTAACTGCTTGAGATCATGCTCTTCACGTTTGGCCACTTCTGCCTGACCAAGGCGCAACTCATCGAGCATCCATTCCACAAATGCCTGTGGAATCTCAAGACTATCGAGCATGGCAATGACTTGTTTCTGGATGTCACTCTCTTGCACCGAACCCTTCTCTACACAACTGGTTGCCTTCTTCCCCATATGAGAACACCGATAGTACCGATATTCACGTTCTCTACCAGTTGATCGAATGAGTTTACGCTTTACATCTACAATCACGGCAGAGCTACAACTACCACAACGAATAAGTCCGGCATATACGTTCTCGTGCTTGCTAAGACAGGGCTTACCACGCGGACCGAGAATCTCTTGTGCCTTGTCGTAATCCTCTAAGGTAAGCATCGGAGGATGTTTACCCTGCCAGAGCTTTCCATCCCACTGGAATTGTCCGCAGTAGAAAGGATTAGCAAACATGGTATACATAGCAGAGCGACTGAATACTTTCGCATTACGCCCATGCGCTCCAAGTTTATTGAGCCCCCATTCTTTGGTAGCAATGCGATGAATCTCTTTTACTGTTTTCGTTCCTGTAAGCAGTAAATCCCAACATCGTCTTACCGTATCAAATCGTTCCGGGTCTTTTAGAACGTACTTCTCTCCCTTCTGCCCATAACTGTTGAGATAGCCAATAGGTACAGCACCCGGGAACCAACCCATCTCTGCTTTCTTTTTCATACCACGCTTTGCATCCCTTCCAAGATCACGACTGAACTGAATGGCCATGCCCATTTCCACCATCATCATGAGCACGTTATCGGTCGGAAGATATGTTCGTTCAGATGTTACGATCTTCTTGAGAACGCCCTGTTGTAGCAGCCATTGAATTTCTCCTGCTTCCAACGAGTTACGAGCTAATCGATTGAGTTTCCAACAATAAATTGCATCAACCTTGCCCACATTCACATCATCTACGAGACGACGAAATTCAGGTCTTTTGTTTGGTGTCATCGCTGACCGCGCTTCGGCATACGAATCAACGAGCGTGTCACCACCATCCACAATTTTTGCTTGGTTATACTCGTCCTGACTCTCCATGGAGAGAACTTGTTTATCTTCTGTATCCGTTGATTTTCGGTTGTAGATTGCAGCTTTCATGGTTGGGATGGAAAGAAACTCAAAGGGGCGACCCTAGCTCTCCAACATCGACAGAAGTCTTTGTCGGTAGGATCGCCCCTTCGAGCGACAATACGAAATGACAACTTCTGTCAGTGATGTGGAGAGCAAATGTATTGTAGCACACATTTCATGAATCGGTTCCATCGGTTCCACTCGCTTACTTTTTGTCTTTGTAGAAACAAAAAAAATGGAACCGATAAAACTCCACCAGTTCTGTAGAGAACCGATGCGGGACCGATCAATTTGTAGGATTTTGGCTCTGGTAAAACACATAAGAGAAATATGGAACTGGTGGAACCAATAATCAAAGCGCCTCAAGATCGACACCATATCGATCCGCTGCACTCAAAACATCTTTTCTTAGAATGTCATAGCCCTTCACTTTTCCGAGTGCATGATTTCTACCAATCGCAGCACCTTCCCATAATCCCATATGATTCAACAGATTGTTGAGCCACTTATTACGCTTATACCTCCACTGTGACGAAGTAAGCCATTCAAAATCCTCATCATTACCCAATTCTTCAAAAATCTCTTTTGCAGGAACAAAGCACTTGTCTTCCTCGTTCATTATTCCATGCACCACACGCAGCACAGTACCATGCTCATCAGACTCTTTTTCGCGTTGCCTTTGCTTATGTGATTGCTGTGCAAGGTCAATGACAAACGGTAGAAGAGTTTCTTTGTCTATAGCACAAGCCATAGTAAGCATCGGAGTCCAAATCTCATCTTCTCTCCCGATCAGTTCTGGCACATCAATAGATTGCGCAGCTTCTCTGATAACAGAGAAATTGGATAGCACAGCAGGATAAATCTGAGATCGAATGGTTTTCCATTTTGCATCCTGCACATTGATTTTTGCCTTCTTGTCCTTGCTCAATTGCATCGGTATGCGAATACAACGTGTAGAGAGGGCGCGTTCCAGTTTTTGAATGCCTGCAAGTGCTTTCGGAGAGTACGGGTCAAATTGGACTACTTTGTAACTGTCTCCATCCGGTTCACACTTCGTGGTAGGAATGCCAAACTTGTAGCCGGAACGCAGTGTTTGTTGCAAGGTGTCACTGAAATCATCACCTTTCTTCCACATATTCTCTGCCTCATCGATACACGCCGTACATCCGGTGGAGTGGATGAGTCGTACAATGGAGGCCGGTGACGATGCTTCCTGAAAAAGCTGCCCATTAAACGCTGTCAGAGCAATAAATTGGAGAACTGTCGTCTTTCCACTATCAGCCAGTCCAACAAGGTGTATGTATGGGTATGCGGTAAAGAATCTGTAGTAATAGGTTCCAATGATCCAGAGTGACGTATAGTAGTAATCTGCATCTCTACGGAAGTGGATATGTTGATGCAGCGTTTCAAGAAGTATCTCGTGGATTGTTTGTAACGATTCTGGCGATTTATTTTCTTTCACATAATCATCTAGCGACTCTTGAGGC
>CAYUBO010000144.1:0-3136 GCA_964443095.1 uncultured Candidatus Peribacteria bacterium
GTCGTCGCCCGGCACGATCACGGGCTTGATCTTCTTTATATCTTTGCCGAATAGCTCGCTTTCAAGCTGGCTCTCTTTTGCCCGCATCCAGTTTATATTCCCGCGCAGGGTATTTATCTCGCCGTTATGGGCGAGGAACCTGAAAGGCTGCGCCAGGTCCCACGTAGGGAATGTATTCGTGCTGTATCGGGAATGGACCATACAAAGGGCGCTCCGGATATCCCTGTCTTTAAGGTCCAAAAAGAACTCCTCCAACTGATGAGGCATCAAGAGCCCCTTATAACTGAATGTCCTGGACGAGAGGTTTGTTATATAGAAAAAGGATTTCTGTTTGATCTTCAGCGACCGGACCTTGCTCTCAACCCGCTTCCTTATTATATATAACTTCCTTTCAAAACTGATCTGATCTTCCAGGCCCTTTTGTTTCTTAATAAAGACCTGGCGCATCACAGGCTGTGTCTTCCTGGCGCTTATGCCTATGCGCGTTCCATCTACCGGCACATCACGCCAGCCTATAAGCCCCTGCCGCTCGCTTTTTATGACCTTCGCGAATATATCCTCGCATGAGGTTCGATCTCTTTTTGACGTCGGCAGAAAAACGAGCCCTGTGCCGTATTCCCCTTTTTCAGGCAAGTCCAGCCCAATTTTTGTGCACTCTTTTTTAAAAAAATCGTGCGGGATCTGGATGAGTATACCGGCCCCGTCACCTGTTTCAGGGTCTGCGCCCACGGCCCCGCGGTGACTGAGGCGGTCCAGGACCTCTATGCCTTTTTTTACAATATCATTGGAGGTAATGCCTTTGATATTGCAGACGAAGCCCACGCCGCAGCTGTCATGCTCGAACTGCGGATCATACAGGCCCTGTTTTTTTGGAACGCCTCTTATCCTCATCTTTTATAACCGTCCACGTTTATCCTGAACTTCTTTATCTTAGCGCGTATGGTATTGCGATTCAAGCCCAATATCTTCGCGGCGGTCAGCTGATTCCCGCCTGTCCGCTCCAGGGCCTTCTCTATAAGCACCTTCTCGAGATTGCCTACGACCACGTCGTAAACCTCCCCGTGCCCCAGCCTCAGGAAACACTCATCAATATTACTCTCGTCTATCCACAAGGGACGCCTCACTCTTATAGTATAGGCAGCAGCCTGTCCAGCTCGTACTTCGTCACCTGTATCCTGTAATCTTCCCATTCCTTTTTCTTAAGTTCAATATAACGTGGGAAGATATGGTCGCCTAACGCCTTTTTCACAAGTTCGCTCTGCTCGGTTACCGCTATGGCGCTTCCCAGGCTGTCCGGCAAGGCCTCTATACCCATCGATTTCCTCTGGCTGTCACTCAAGTGATAGAGATTCTTATCTATCGGATCCGCCAGCTTATACCCTTTCTCTATACCCTCAAGCCCCGCATGGAGCATAGCCGCGAAAGTAAGGTACGGGTTGCATGACGGGTCCGGTGAACGAAATTCCGCCCTTGTCGCCTTTTCTTTTCCGGGGTGGTAACAAGGCACCCTTATAAGAGCGCTCCTGTTACGCTGGCTCCACCCGAGATACACAGGGGCCTCGTATCCGGGGACAAGCCTCTTATAAGAGTTTGTCCACTGGGCGAATATAGAGCAGATCTCTTTGCCATGAGTAAGGAGTCCGGCTATATATTTCTTCGCCGTATCCGAGAGATTATGCTTATCGTTCGCGTCAAAGAACGCATTTTCACTGCCCTTAAAGAGTGATTGGTGCGTATGCATACCGCTTCCGTTCTGTCCGAATATCGGCTTCGGCATAAAGGTAGCGTACACCCCGTATTTTCTCGCGATCTCCTTTACGGCCACGCGGTAGCTTATCACGTCGTCCGCCATCTTCAGGGCGTCCGCATAGCGCATATCGATCTCATGCTGTGACGGCGCCACTTCGTGATGCGAATACTCTATCTGTATGCCCATACTCTCGAGCGAGAATATGGTGTCTCTCCTTAAGTCACTCGCCACATCCAGTGTGGTAAGATCGAAATACCCGCCTTTATCCAGTATCTCCGTGGAGCTATCGTTCTTAAAATAGAAGTATTCGAGCTCCGGGCCTAAATAGAAATGGTCGAAACCCATATTCTTCGCCCTCTCCAGCGCCTTCTTCAGGATATAACGCGGGTCGCCTTCATACGGCTCTTTCGAAGGCTGAAGTATATCGCATATCATGCGTCCGACCGCCTTCTCCTTGGGCCTCCACGGCAGGAGCGCAAATGTAGAGGGGTCAGGCATCGCTATCATATCCGACTCCTCTATATCCTGATAACCTGTGATAGACGAGCCGTCAAAGCCCATCCCGTTCTCCAGTGCATTCTCCAGCTCATTATCGGTGATAGAGAAACTCTTCACCTGACCGAATATATCGGTGAACCAGAGCCTTATGAACTTCACATCCTTCTCTTTCGCGATCTTCAACACATCCTTCTTCGTTAACTTTCCCATCTCTTCCTCCTCCTTGTTTTAGCCTACTGCACTGCTGCCACGGGCACCTGTCCTTATCCTTATACATTCCGGCAGGTCCATTACAAATATCTTGCCGTCCCCTATCTTGCCGGTCTTTGCGCCTCTTATTACAGCATTGACCGTAGGCTTTACAAAATCATCATTCACCGCTATCTCGAGCCTGATCTTCTTCAGGAGATTGATCTCATGGACAACACCCCTGTAGGTTTCGGTAAAACCCTTCTGCTGACCACATCCCAGGGCATTGGTTACGGTCATCTTAAAAACATCCGCATCATAGAGCGCCTGTTTAACATCGGGTAATTTATGAGGCTGTATCATCGCGATTATAAGTTTCATTTTGACACCTCCCTCTCTTTTTTTGTCCCCATTAAGTTATTGTGTAGTAAATATCTGGAATCCTGCGTATGATTCCATTCCGTGTTCGCCTATATCCAGCCCTTTCAGCTGCTCTTCATCAGAAACCCTTAATCCTATAGTACTCTTGATGACACAGAAAAGAACAAGTCCTACCCCGAAGACCCATGCAAAAACAGAGGCAACGCCTGTCAACTGTGTAATAAGCTGGGCCATTCCTCCTCCGAAAAAGAGTCCGTTAACAGCCCCTACACCGCTTGCCTGGCCATAAGCGGCTTCGGCAAAGAGGCCTACGGCAAG
>CAYUBO010000145.1:0-3135 GCA_964443095.1 uncultured Candidatus Peribacteria bacterium
TGTTTTAGGAACATTCCGGACAAAATAAACACGAAAACAAGTTCCATACGTCCGAACAATTCAGCATTCACGGCACTTGTTGAAGAGAGTCCCCAGAAGACTAGGAAAGGAGCAATTCCACCTGTACATAGTGCCATTGCAGCAAGAGGAAGTATTTGTTTCCTCTTTATCTTCAGTATTTCGTGAAGAATCGGTATAAAACCGAATGAGAATGCAGCAAAGAAGCCTGATAGGAGCTCTGCAATAAGAACCATGGAAATCGGCGAAAAAACATGTGTCAGTTCTTTCGCGAATGCGAAGTAAGTAGATCCACAAATGATCATCACAACAAGCGAAGTCCAACCTATGGCTTGTGACTGTGCCTTTTTACGTGCACCAACGAAGGGCAGTATTAAGGTATGTGTGTGCATTTCATATATATTATAAAACAAATCAACAAACTTAGCAATCATGGTCTTAGCTTCAATTTGCCAATCTAGTCAGCTATTTTGCTGTTATTCGAGCTTACAAATAATGCCAGGATCAAGAGAGCCGCAGGTGTGAGTATTTGGCGGTCAAAAGACTGCCCATTTAGTAAGAATTCAACGTTAGGTGTGAAGAGATAAATGACGATAATCATTGCCAGTGAGATAAGTCCCCATAGAAGTGGCAGAGAAAATGATCTTTTTAGAAGTAGAATCACAGGTAGAACAAGCCATAGAATTCCAAAGGAGCCCTTAACAAAGAGAGCTTTAAGCATTTCAGGAACACCTTCAGGACGAAACGCAAATACAAGATCAGTTTCATGAGGCAAGATTGAGATTCCTTTGAAGGTAACCAGAGAAAACCAGATGACACACAATGCACATGGTAAACATCCTGCAATTATCATTTTCTTATGCGGCGGCCTCACTATTATCCCGATGAATATAATCCATGGGATAAGTCCAAAGAGAATTCCTTCAAGCTTTGTCATACATGCTGCAGCGATCATTAGTGAAGAAAGGACCAACCATTGCGATGATCCCTCTTTTTTACATAGCAAGAGAGAGATACAACTAAGAACAACGAAGCCGGCCATTGTAATATCCGCGTATCCTTGACCCATGTGAGTAGTGAAAAGTGGAACTGATAATAGTAGTGCAATAAAAAAGACTGCGTCACGCCTTCCTCGGAGTCGAGACATCATTATAAATGAAGCAAGTACGATGCTGATCATCAAAATAAATTGGATTCCACTTGCGCTGCGATCATTCCAATCAGATTGAAGCTGATTCGATGTAATCTGAAGTGAGTGATAAAGCAGTGGATACTGTGGTTGTCGCATTCCACGGGCACGTGTCTCATCGAATGCTATCTGTTGATCGTAGAATGAGAGCTTCGAACGGTGTGCCCAGTGAGTAAAGCTATCGTACTGGAAGCTTGGAAGTAGGATTGAGTGAGAAAAACCGTACGAGAGTGCTACAATAAATGGAATTAATATCAATGAAGCCCAGAATTTATGGAGTATAACGCTGTTAGCACTATCAGTTTTAGGCTTAAATAAGGGCTCTTTAAAAATTAAGAATATGGCAAGGGCAAGCAGAATGTGTCCAGAGACAATTGTGTAAGCATTGATCGGTGCTCGTGCGATTGTCAGTGCAAGTATAAGTAGTAGATTTAATAATGAAGTTAGAGGCAGGGCTAGAGAAATATTAAGGAGTTTGGATCTTATCCCCAGAAACCTACTCGTGATGAGTGCACCTTCCAGTATCAGTAGTAGTGCAATGCCGATGAAGGTGAGAAGTGCAATCATTGTTTAAGCTCTAGAACAAGGGCTCCATCCGTGAGCGAAGCGATAACCTCAGCACGGCTTTCGAAGTTTCTGCACTTCAGGAATCCATCTGAGAATGATGAGCGAAATGCTGAGAAGAGAATTGCGTGGGAACTGTCTGTCAGATTGTTATCGTTCACTTTTGTTGGGTACATGATGTGCCTGAGAAGCGTGAGTGGATAACTACTTCCGTCTGCGCATAAAGCAACTTGTTCAGCACCTTCCAATTCATCTGCTGCGAGATAGAGTGATCCTGCCTCGTCATACGTTCCGTCTCTGTACCAGGATGCAAGATGGTCTCCTGTGATGCGAATCAGATCAATTGAGAAACGAGCGTTGTAAATCAGAATGCCGATGATCAGTATCTGAATCATCCGCTGTCGATTCTTCCATTGCGTTGCAGTGACAATTAGAAGGATAACAAAGAATATAATTGCCAGAGGCAGATTAAATATCCGATATCCTTTTAATCGATGGTAGGAAGATGGTGTGTATGGTTCGGGTATCAACAGATGATTGATTCCGGTAATGATCTTGGATGACACACCTTCTTCCGAGAATGTGATTGAGGCAAACTTCGGCGCAGGATCTTTGCTTACAAAAACCATCTTGAAGCTATTCTCAGAGAGTCCCCATGCAGGAGACTTACTCAGGTCAATTGAAACAATTTGATCGACGCCGGCAGGCAGAGTAAATGTGAGAGTTTCATGTACGCCAAATGTTCCATCCTTTCTTACGAACATGACGTATCCATCAATAGATTTTATGGACGAGTATCTCAAATTGGCACTTTCTCCTTTGCCTTGTATTTCGATAGATGCTTGGGATACAGATGAGGCAATCGATTGGTCTATTCGTGTTTTAGAATTGATTAGATTTGATTCCACCTCAAATTCAGCTGCAGAGGCAGTTTGTGGGGTGAAAAACAGAACAGCAGAGATCATCAACCACATTGCTTGCAGTCTAACCGATGGCAGGTATTCTGTCGTCCAAATTGCATATGGCTTTAGATACTCATCAGCAAGATCAGGCTAACTATGATGGACAGATTGTTGCGGTAGTGGACAGGGAAGTGGCGTTTAATAATATGTCGAGACATTCTGGCAACATACTACTGAGAACAGATAATGTTGCAGCACTATTGGGTGTAAGAGATTTGCCATTAGCTGAGCATCCTGTAGGAGATGCTGTGTGGGTATGCAGAGGAGATATTGTTAGGAATGTAAGTAACAGAAGATTGAGAAAGAGGCTCGGAAGAAACGTTGAAGAACTTATGCATGATGGAAGGCTTCAACATTCCTTCGAGAATCCGCCTGCGTAAGCTGGCGGAGGAAGAGTTTCCG
>CAYUBO010000146.1:0-3133 GCA_964443095.1 uncultured Candidatus Peribacteria bacterium
GAATTCGAAATGCGACATTACAAAAAATGCCGCAAAAAGCAGCATTGTAATATGGCGGGGTCCTGCCTCCATTCCGGCAACAATGAATGTTACGTACCCAAGAGAAAGAAGGAGGATATTCCAGAGAACCACCTTGGTAAATGGCCACGCAAGACGAATCCAGTGCTGACGGAAGTAAAACTCACATTGTTCACTTCTGTCTTTTCCCTGGAATTCCAGTCCGGTCGGTGGTGGCGAGGGGCGCTTCACCATAAGTACCAGTAGAAAAAGAAAAGTGATCCGAGTAGGAAGCACGTATGAAGAATTGCAATAAGTCGAATCCGTATAATTGAAAAGAACTGGAAGTAAGATTCATCCTTAATCCGCGGAAGACACATCCCGGCTACCTTGTGTTCAAACAGCATCCACATTCCTATTTCTATTAAGAGGATGCAAAGTCCAATCCCAATTAGAATGAGAAAAGTCGTGTCCAAAGATTTCTACGGGGAAGGGACCTTACATTATCTACGTCGCGTTGCGTAAAGTCAAGAATCCTTGTCTTTTCGTACCATTACGCAGCACTCACTGCAAACTGCTCAATCACCTCCTCGATCTTCTTTTCGAGGACTGTTGACATGTTGATAGTGATCGGTAATGGGATTGTCTGATCACCGATTTTGAGTTGAACTTTCTCTTTTCCGGGGAAAGTTTCGAGAACTTTTTTAAGATCAAGAAGAAGTTTTTTTGGTGCGCGACTCGGAAGATCAATTGTGTGCACAGAAATTTTCGTTTTAGTTGTAACTTCTTCATCTTTCTCTTCTTTCTTAATTTCTTCTTTGATCTCCTTCCCCTTCCCTCTTTCCCCTTTCCCTTTTCCCTTCCTTCCCCTTTTCCCTTCCTTCTTCACATCAGCTCCCAACGCAAGTACTCCAAGTATCTCTTCAGTGGACATTCCTTCCAGAATCCATTTTCCAAGAGGGCCGAGGTAATCATCCGAACCCGTATCTGTCTCAATAGAAACAGTTTCTCCCGCTACGACGTTCCCTTCCTCATCAACAATCTCAATTTCTTCTGCCTCAAATGATGGCTTCGTTATGCTCAAACCGCGCTTTGCCTCTTCTTCGTCAAAGAATCCATCCTTCTTTGCGTGGTCTATCATTTTTGAAAGAGATGCCTTTTTCATTGCAGACGCTCTTACCTGCAACTGGCCTCCGCGATAATCCAGAGTTCCACCGACAACCAGTACAGTATCAGGAAGTTCAAGTATCTCTGCGTACTCCGCGTAACTTCTTGGGAACAAAGTAATTTCAATTTTACCGGTTGGATCTTCCAGGAAGACAATCGCCATTGTGTCACCTTTCTTCGTTGTAATCTTTTTCACCCCTTCCGCGATTCCTGCGAGTGTAATTTTCTTTCCAACCTCTTTTGTTGTCAGGCTTCCTATCAATTGAGCCTTTTTCCCGATGTATTTTTTCAGGCCAGCTAGAGGATGGCTTGATACATACATTCCAAGAGTTTCTTTTTCCCACTGCAGCTTCTGTTGGATGGTTGCATCATCAGCCTTAGGGAATTCTATCTGTGCCGTTGCATCTTCATCTGACATTGAGTCGAAAAGATCAGTCTGTGCGCTGCTCACATCTCCGCAAGACTTAGCGAAATCCACAATTATGTCATAGTGCTCAACAAGTGCCCTTCTTTCAGCAAGAGAATCCAGTGCACCTGCCTTTGCGAGTGATTCAATCGTCTTTTTATTCAGTGTTTTGCTAGGCACTCTTCTGGCAAAGTCTTCGATGCTTTCAAATTTACCTTCTTCTCTAGATTTTATTATCTCAAGAACAGAACTGTCACCGATTCCTTTAATAGCGGTGAGCCCGAATCGAATTGCACCCGGATCATTTGCTTTATCTGACGGGATTGCAGTGAAGTGCCTTAGAGATTCATTAATATCCGGAGGCAGAACGTCAATTCCCATTGCGCGGCATTCTTCAATCTCTATCAAAACACGATCACTACGTTGCGCATCGCTACTCAAAAGTGCTGCCATGAACTCAGTCGGATAATGTGCCTTTAGATATGCGGTCTCATATGCGACACGTGCGTATCCCGCTGCGTGAGATTTGTTAAATCCATATCCCGCAAACGGAGTAATAACGTCATCGAATATTTTTTCAGCCAATGATTTCTTATAACCCTTCTCGGTTGCCCCCTTAACAAACTTTTCCCGCTGAGAATCGAGTTCTCTCTTAATCTTTTTACCGATTGCTCGCCTCAAGATATCAGCTTCACCAAGCGAAAAACCGGCAAACACCTGTGCGATTTTAAGTATCTGTTCCTGATAAATTCCAATTCCATACGTCGGTTCAAGAATTGGCTTCAAATCATCATGAATATATTGAATTGCTTCCTTCCCGTGCTTTCTTTTGATGTAACTCGGTATCCACTCCATAGGTCCGGGGCGATACAAAGACACCATCGCCGTGATGTCACCAAACTCCGTCGGTTTTAACTGCTTTAAGTATCTTCGCATTCCTCCGGATTCCAACTGGAATACTCCGGTTGTGTCTCCATGCTGGAGCAACTCAAATGTTTTTTTGTCGTCAATCGGAATATTCTCTATATCGATCTTATTCTCTTTCGTCCTTTCAATAATTTCGAGCGTTGTCTGAATTACAGTCAGGTTCATCAACCCAAGGAAATCAATCTTCAGTAGTCCCAGTGATTCCAGTGGCTTTGCAGCAGTCTGCGTGATAATTGTTGTATCATCCTTTGGAGCTTTCTGCATTGCTGTGTAATGCACGGTCGGTTCTTCCGTAATAATTACTCCACATGCATGAATTGATACATGGCGAGCTTTCCCCTCAAGCTTCAACGCAGAATCAATAATCTTCTTGTACGTTTCATTGCTATCGTATGCCGTTTTTAGCTCACTCGTTTCAAGAGCTTCTTTAAGCATTGTGCCCGGCTTTTTGGGGATTAATTTTGCGAGGTTGTTCATTTCAAGGAATGGAACACCGTATGCACGCCCGACGTCTTTCACTGCAGCTCTAGCCGCAAGTGTTCCAAAGGTGCAGATCTGAACAACATGATCTTCACCGTACTTCTCTCGTACGTAATCCAATATTTCATCGCGTCTCGTATCTGCAAAGTCGATATC
>CAYUBO010000147.1:0-3072 GCA_964443095.1 uncultured Candidatus Peribacteria bacterium
GGCCAACATGTGGTCAGCCCGCATGGAATATATTTTAAATAATTGCATTTTAGCTCTGCTTGATTCCCCGGGTAATACCTTACTTGGTATCAATCGACTTCTGGTCGATAAGTTATATCGCAAAAAAATTGTCAGTAAAATCAAGGATCCCGTTGTTAAAGCCTTTTGGGTTGATGAATACGCTAATTACAATGAGCGATTCAGAACAGAAGCTATTGCTCCAATCCAGAATAAAGTTGGTCAATTCCTCTCCAGCTCTATTATTAGAAATATTGTTGGCCAGCCCAAATCAACCATTGATGTCAGGCAGCTCATGGATGACCAAAAAATATTACTCCTTAATCTTTCTAAGGGCAGAGTTGGTGAAGATAACTCAGCTCTTTTAGGCGCCATGATGATTACTAAAATTCAGTTAGCTGCTATGAGTCGTGTTAATATACCCGAAGAAGATAGAAAAGACTATTATCTCTATGTTGATGAGTTCCAGAATTTTGCCACCGAATCCTTTGCTGACATTCTCTCTGAAGCTAGAAAATACCGTCTTAATTTAATTATGGCCCATCAATATATTGCTCAACTTACCAGCGTTGGTACAGCAGGCGGTAAAGTTACCAAAGTTAAAGACGCTGTCTTTGGCAATGTCGGTACCATTGTTGCCTTTAGGGTTGGCGCGCCAGACGCTGAAGATTTAATTAAAGAATATGAACCGTATTTTGCTGAAGAAGATTTAATCAATCTAACCAAATACCATATCTATCTTAAATTAATGATTGATGGTGTTGCCTCAAAGCCTTTCTCTGCCGCCACTATTCCCCCTATGGATGTGGATAATAAGGCGGATATTGATAAGATAATTAGGGTTTCCAGGAAAAGATTATGCGCTGGTCAGGTGTTGAAGAAATTATGCAGGGTTCAGCCGAAGAGCAAAAAATGAGCGGGGAAGAAGCCATGTTTAAATCAGGCTACGTTAGCAAGGCAGGTGTAACCTCAGAAAAAGACGGTGCTTCAAAGCAAGACGCTCAAGCGCAGGAAGAAAAAGACCCCAATGAAGGCAAAGCAAAGGCAATTTGTGATAATTGCCAAGATGATATTTATATAAAATTCCAGCCAGATGATAAGCGCAATGTTTTTTGCGCCGAATGTTTAAAAGATTTTAAAGCTGGCAAAATTAATGTAGCTAAACTACCCAAGAGAAATGTTCCTGCCCGAGCTGATGATGGTATTATTCGCCCAGGTACTCCGCAAGCAGCTAAAATTGCTAAACAAGAAACACCTCAAGCTGAAGATAAATCCATTTCTCTTAATGATGCCGTAAAACAAGATCCAGTCGATTTTAAGGATAATAACTAAATGTCAATCATTCAATCCATCGTTCTTGGCGTTGTCCAAGGTATAACTGAATTTTTACCCATTTCATCCAGCGGGCATTTAATTTTAATGCCGCGCTTTTTTAATTGGCCCGATCAAGGCCTAGCTTTTGATACCATTCTTCATTTGGCCACTGCTCTTGCTATTATCATAGCCTTGCGCAAGGATATTTATACTATATTAACCGCTTTTAGGCCCAAGAAAAGAACTAAGCAAGACAAGCAAAATTCACACCTCGTCTGGCTTATACTTTTAGCCATTATCCCCGCTGGTCTAGTCGGTTTTTTCTTTAATGACTGGCTTGAACACACTCTGCGCCTACCATATGTTGTTGCCCTATCTCTTATCTTTTGGGCCGCTATTCTCTGGTTTGCTGAAGTTTATGCCAGTCGTGCTAAGCACCAAGTTAAAGATTTGGATAAAATTAACACCAAGCAATCTCTAGTGGTCGGCTTTATGCAAATTATTGCTTTAATCCCTGGTACCTCACGTTCGGGCATTACCATTACTGGAGGACTTTTCTCCGGATTAAACAAGCAGATGGCCGTTAAATTTTCTTTTTTAGTTGGTTTGCCTTTAATTATTGCTGCTGGAGCTTTTCAATTTTTTGAACTCTTAAAATATGGTATTGCCTGCCAAGATATTTTGCCTTTAATTATTGGTTTTTTCAGTGCTTTAATATCAGGTCTTTTAGCCATCCAATTGCTTCTTTGGTTAGCCAATAAAAAAGGATTTAAAATTTTTGTTATCTACCGCATAATACTCGGTATTATTATCCTACTAATTTTCTAAATACATTTGATTTATTTTTAAAAATATATTAATATTTAGAAAGATTACAAAACTAAGACTAATTAAATTAAAAATATGTCAACACACGAAGCTGCATTATCTTTTGAAGACGTAATGCAATCAGAGACAGAAAAAGATGATTTAGCCTTTATTAAGCAAGCAGGCGAGAAAGAAGAATCATTGTTCAATAATGTATTAACAAAGTTGGGTGAAAGTAAGTTGCTCCGCCCAGCTATGATTACTCTTGCCACCGTAACTACCATGGCTGCTAGTCGTATTTTATCTCAGCTTGGCAAGGAAGTTCCATATCAGAGCTATGCCCCTGAATTTTCAGGCAACATATCAACAGCTGAACCAAAAAAAGAGCAAGCGCCAAGCGGTAAAATTCAGGCCGCCATTGACAGATTCTATAGTGTTACACACGGGCCGACAGAGACGCAAGACAATCAATCTGCCGCAGAAGTATATCAAGCTGCTGTGGAATCTGGGACTCTAGTTGATTTATTAAAAGCATATAATGTTTGGAGCTGGCACGATTTGGCAGAAAACCCAGAAATAACAGGAGGAACTGTTCCCAGTGGTAAGCACTCTAAAGAGTTCAATGAAATTCAGGCCGCCATTATAGCAAAATTTGACGGTAGTAAAGTATCTCCTCACGATGTCAATCTGACGTGGATTCAAGGCGACGATGAAGCTTTACTAAACTTAGCCGCTGAACATGGTATCCAATAGTAATTAATTCATATATGATCAACAAACTTACCAGCCAAATTTTAGCTTTAGCCGGAGTAGCTAGTCTTTCTCCACAAGAAAACGAAATCTATATTAATTTTGTTATGCGTATCAGAGAGGAAGACAAGCAGCCCATCTATCAGTTACTCAAAGAAAGAGCACATTTGATTGAGGGATTGA
>CAYUBO010000148.1:0-3037 GCA_964443095.1 uncultured Candidatus Peribacteria bacterium
AATAATTTCAACAGCTTAATCTCCTTCTGTAATCCTTTATTGGTTTTCCTTTTAACAAATTTAACGTGCAATGGAGAAAAATCCATTATGTTTTCAGCTTGATCACTTTTCCTAATATTTAAAACAGGAACAATTTCAAAACTAATTCCGTTTTCTTGAATATGAAAATAATCTCTAGAGCCATGTACAACTTCAACTTTTTTAAATCTCGATTTTAAAAATTTTTTTAATTCTTTCGAAATATCCTTAAATCTATAATCTTTATAGTTAAACCTAGCAAAAATATCTACATCTAAATTATCATTCAAAAAAGTATTTTTAGCATAGCTCCCACCAACAAAAAATTTTATTTCCTTGTTTTTCAATTTTTTCAGAAATTCTTTTACTTTCTTATTTAGTGCTTTCTTTTCTTTTTTATTTTCTTTTATAATTTCCAAATTAGACATCTTACCTATGGTAAGTCAGGAAAACTCAACCCTATATAAGGGTTATTATCTATCCTACCTATTATCATCTCAAATTCCTTCAGATTTTTAACTCCAGGACTAAGCTGTATTCCTTCTAACTTTTTCTTTAAACCCTGAATTACAATAATCTTTTCAATATCTTTAGGGGGGCTTCTTACTATCTCATCAAAATTTCCTTCCTCAACTTTTTCTATTTCTGGTTTTTCAGGAAGATCCAAAGACATTTTTATAATAGCCGGTCTTATAAACCTCATAATAGGTACCTCGGACTTCTCAAATTCAAGAGTAGATTTTAATTTACTTTCTATCAAATCCTTAACATAAATATTTTTATCAAGACCAACTGAAATTGTAGATATATAAATCAAATCATCAAAATTATCTCCACCATTATTATCATATGAACAACTTCCATCACTTTGGCAATCTAATCCAGAGGGACAACCACAAGTATTACAATCATTCACAAAAGTGCTTTCACTACAAAATAAAGGCTCACTTGCAATCCTACATTCATTATCCCATGTATAATCATCACATCTATTCAAATAATCAGGCAAACAACCTTCTAAATCACACTGATTTCTTCCGGGGCCCAAAGCAGTTTGACAATAGTTTCCGCTCGGATCTTCATTACAAACAGTATGATAAGTATCATAACAATCAGCATCTATTTGACATTGATCTAATCCAGAACCTGGGAATTCAACACAAGAATAGGCTCCTTCAGTCACTTCAATACATTCACTATGTGTGGGTTCCCCTTCTCCTTCCCCCTCTCCACCAGTAAACAAACAGGTACCATTTTCTTGACACTCATAATCATTTGAAAAACAACTACAATCTTGACAAGATTCTATTAAAACCCCACATTCTCCTTCTGCCTCAGTCTCAGGACAATACCAAGGTTTACTTTCACTACAAACTCCCGGACTAAGTTCTCCTTCCCCATCTGAACAACTATCATAAATAGGATTGCAATTATTAATAGGATCTTCTGTTACAAACCCACTTAAATAAAAACCACTATCACCATAACTTAACAAACTAATTCCAGCTAGAATTACAACTGTTACACTAAAAATAACTATAAGGTTCACCCTTTTCATGTATTCTCTATATGAAAACTATTTTATAAAACTTCCCATAATAAATCTTATATACTCAAAAGTTGTATAATAATTTGTGAATCCCCAGATACGCTCGGAGATACAATAAAAATGCAAAATGAAAGTAATAAAAGCAAAATATAATTCAAAAAAAGAATGGAAACAAGATCCAAAGGGGTATTTTCTAATCAGAATTAACAAAAATTTTATTGAAGCGGCCTATGTAAAAAACGATCATTCTAATCATCCAAAAAAAGATCTAAAAAAAGCTACAGTAATAAAAGGAAAAAATGCAGAAGAAATTTACAACACAATAATAAGAGAAAAATTGGTTTCTTTAAAAGAACATGCAGCTTATTTAGGAAGTGAACTACAAAAAGCAGAAATTGCGATGAAAAATAAACTTAAATATGTTCAAGACGAACCACTAAACTTAAAATTTAAGATTTAATTTTATCTATTAGTTTTCCAACTTGATATCTACAATAACTAACAGTATTATACAATCTCCAGCCCATCAAAACACATCCTCCAAAAAATATGGCCTCATCAACATATCCAAAATTAAATTTTCTACTTAAATAAGCTGAGCCCAACCCAACAGCAAAATCAAAGGCAGACCTTTTCTCCAAGCTTAGTTTTTCTTCTAATGATCCGATTTTATTCTTTTTTTCCATCCTAAAATACCGGGAACACCAAAAATCAAACCCAGACTTAGATAAGATAAATTCTTACCAAGTTTATTATGAAACTCATTAAATTTATTATAAGCATCGATTTTTTCAGTTATATCATCACCATAGCTATTTTGATAATTATCTAAAATATTTCTAGCTTTTTCATACTCTTCCATATTAAACACACCATCTAAAACACCGGATACAGAATCAGGATAACTTCCTAAAGAAATTTCTTTCAAACCAAGTCTTGAATCGTGAATTTTCAATTCCTCATTATCAATAAAATTTTCTATTCTTTTAGTTTCTAAATAATGTTTCACATTAGGATCATTCCTTAATGGATTAAATGCAGGTGCAATACCAGAAGCAACCCCCATACTAAATGAAATTAGGCCCGCAATCAACCCGATTTTCACTAAATTTCCCATAAAGACAGGAGAATACTCGGTTTTTTAAATCTTCCTTATTTTAGCGACAAAAACCCCATCTGTGTCATTATCTTGCGGCCAAATCCTCAAGCATTTCTCAACTTCCTTGTTGAAATTTTTACCTTCAAATTCCAAAACAGGTTTTGAACTATTAATATCCAAATTAATTCTCTCCAATTTAGCATTATCAAATTCATCTAATAAAAAAGAAACAATACCTTCATCTTCTTCTGGCTCTAAAGTACAGGTAGAATAAACTAAAGTGCCATCTTCTTTTAAATTATTAAATGCTGTTTTAATAAGTTGCTTCTGGATCCCAGCCACCCTTTTTACAGTGTTAGGATTCCACTCTT
>CAYUBO010000149.1:0-3024 GCA_964443095.1 uncultured Candidatus Peribacteria bacterium
GCCAGTTCGTCTCCAATTAGTTCTCTTGAGTAAGTGGAGTAAATGCATATTTTGAACCCCTGGCGTAGCAAGTGAAAGAGAAGGCCAAGTCTATAAAAAACGTTTTTAACATATCTTTTTTTGTTTATGGTTATAATATTATGAATGTACGGACAATTTCTGGCCAAAGAACTGACATAATCCTGTGATAGAAGAGTTACCTTATAACCCTTATATTTTTTACTTATATATTCTAACTGAGGCATAAAAAGCACAAAATCCCCCATATTGTCTATGCGTATTATAACAAGGCTCTCACTCCTTTTATTATTGAGACGATTGCGGGCTATGATTGATGTCATCAAACCTAAAAGCCAAACCACACTAGAGAGCACGAATTCTGTGATACGCAATATCGAAGTTATCTTAACCATCCACCCAAATCCCTCTTTATAAGCTGCTGAAGCTTTAAAATATCGTTTTTATATAAACTCAGTAAATATGCTTTTGCCTGATCCGATAACCTGTCTTTTTTGCGGCCCACATTGATTCTGAGCAGCTTTTGCCTGATTTCGGTCCTATATATATGGGGTATAAACATACCTATAATCTTTGTTAAGACAATAATCCAGCCCGGAAGCCATGGCAAAACGGGCTTGCCGCTTACGTTAAACTTCCTCTCTGTATTAGGCGTAAAAGCGGGGTCAACCTCCAGAAATATGAATATTTCCCGAAGCAGGGCCTGGGCGCCATTTTTCAGATCCTCAAAAAGGAAGATCTTAACTCTTTTATCTCCAAAAAGGTCCAGATAGGTCTTAACATGCTTGTAATACATGCCTCTCTCTATCTCCTCCGCGTGGCTGAAATAATGTCCGCCGGATGATTTGGGTTTTTCTTTAAGAAATCTGTCAAAATCGAAGCCTTCAAAATAACCTTCTGACCTTATATGGATAAAATCAGAAAATATTCTTTCTGCAGGATTGCGGAGTATTATGATTATTTTACACTGAGGTAAAAGCTTTTTTATTTCGTGCGCGGCATTATTGGATCTTAGATAGGCAGGAGAGCTTTCGCCGACAGCTTTTTCACCCCGAACGTTATCAAAGAATTTCTTGTATGCATCTAGCGATAACCGAAAACTGTTTATTCCGAAAAAATTGAGCTCTTTTATCGAAGGCATGAAAATCTGAGGATGTTCTCTCAAATAATGATATAAAGAAGTTGTTCCGGACCTCGGGGCCCCTACGATTATAAAATTCGGAAACATTCTTATGCCACCTTACGCTTTAAAAATCCCGGCAAAAACCCTACCCAAAAACCAAACTTCCTGTATGCGAAGAGCGATGTTGCGAAATTCCAGAATATCATACTTAAGCTTGTTGCAGTAGCCGCTCCTTCAATTCCGTAGCGGGGTATGAGTACAGCGTTTAGTGCAAGATTCAGAACGGCTGCAGTCAGTACTATATTCTTTAGCGTTTTCTGATATTCTGTCATATTGAGTAATATGCCTACAGGCCCGCACGCTACATTCACAAACTGCCCAGCTATAAGAATAATAAGCGCTGTGTTTCCTGCTGTAAATTGGCTTCCGAATAATCCCATAATGTGCCTTGCCAGCATGACCAGGAATATTATTATCGGAAGCGACGACCAGAACACAAGGGCCGAACAAAAATTAACCGATTTCTTCAGCTGCAGATTTTTTTTGGATGCATATAATTCTGCGAATTTTGGAGCGGCAATGCTGATAGCAGCCGAAAGGGTAAGGCCCGAAAGCACAGCCATTTTCATGGCAACTCGGTATATGCCCACCTCCGATGAAGTTTTGTATATTCCAAGCATGATAATGTCCATCCACCCTAAAAGAAGTATTGTAATAGAAGTAACGAACATCGGAAAAGATGTGCTTAATATTTCGCGGAATGCAATGCTGTTGCCTGGACCCGTACCTTTTGAGTTCAGCGGGCGCAGTCTTTTTATCCAAACAACATAACTTATCATCCCGCATAGTATTGCGCTTATCAGATTTGCATAAATGGGAGTTAAGTAATTGCGGATCGCCAATAGGGTCAGTATTGATAGCCCTATAGTGTTTACGAACGGCGTAAAGACCGTTGTGAAAATATAAGAATCGCGTATTTTTTTTAAACCTCTTAGAGAGGCAGAATTAACACGATTGAATACAGCGAATGGTATGCACAGGGCCATGATTCTGAGCGGTAGCACAAGCACAGGTTTTCTAAATACACCGTGAGCCAGGAATGGGGCTGACAAAAAGACGACCACACCCAAAAAGATCGAAACGGGCAAGACGATGGCAAGGATTTTATTATAAATTTGGAGGATTTCACCGGTCTTTTTGTAAGAAGCCGCTTTCGCTATAAAACGCACACTTGATATGTTTGTGCCTATTGTGCCGAGGTCAAAAAAAATCATTACAATTGCTATCGACAAAGCGGCAATGCCCACGATTTCAGCACCATAAAAACGCCCCAATATCAAATAATAAATGAATGAAAACAAAAAACCGCTCAATTTTAAAACAAATGTCGTAACCCCTCCTTTTAAAATTTCGGAGGAATCCTTATCCAATCTTATTTTATCGGCTATTTCAGAGATTATCCTAATCATCGGCACAACCAGTCGTAAAAGCGCGGGATTTAATAAGCCCCTTTTCTTTTGATCAGGGCCGCGAATATGGTCTTTGCAAATATTTTCATGTCTAGCACAACAGACCATTTGTCTATGTATGTCAAGTCCAACTTAACCCATTTATCGAAGTCTGTTATATCGCTCCTGCCGCTTATCTGCCATAGACACGTTAAGCCAGGCTTCATGCTGAGGCGCCTCCTGTCGGCACCCCTGATCTTTTTTACTTCTTCAACAGGAAGAGGCCTTGGTCCCACTACGCTCATTTCGCCTCTGAGAATATTAATTATCTGTGGAAGCTCGTCAAGGCTGTATTTACGCAGGAACTTACCAAAGGGGAAGACGCGTGGATCATCTTTGATCTTGAAAACAGGGCCTTTCATAATATTAAATTTT
>CAYUBO010000150.1:0-3024 GCA_964443095.1 uncultured Candidatus Peribacteria bacterium
AGATGGACCATTTCGGATGTCCTCTTTTATACCTGTCCAGTCATGCACTGAATTTAATAATACATCGAACTTGTATTTATATTTCTCACCTCGCCGGGTACCGGGATCATTAGTTATAAAATGTTTCTTAGTGTAGCCGCGCAAAACAAGCATGTGGTACCAAGGGCCTTCTCCACTGAAATAAGGATTACCAAGATCTCTACCCGCAGCAGGAACAATAATCGGGCTACCGGATGAAAGTATTTCTTTGATCCGATTGATTGTGAGTTCAGATTCGATTGTTGATTGATATCCGTAGTACTTTTCTGCTATTTCACCAAGTTGATTCAGATTAACATCCTGAGGGAATCCGTTCTCAGTTTCCCATGCAACAATCTTTTGTATCTCTTGGTCAGCAATCTCAGGTGATAACTTTTCTTCCTTTAGAAAGTAATCAACCATTATTAGTGACATTTCCTCGCATGCTTCCTGATAAGGATCATCCCAGTTTGCAAAAGGTGCCTGTGGAGAGAAAGGAACCCCAATAACGAACTTATCCGGATACTTATCATCATTAGTTCTCTGCTTACTTGTGCCGAAAACAAGAATTCCTGCAAGCAAAAGCAGTAAGATTGAGAGCCAAGTTGTACTTTTTCTCATCATGATACTGCAATGATATTTGGAATTCTTCTCAAGTGCTAGAACTTGGCTTTAAGAACACTACTGGTAGTATGAAATCCCTTACCCTTACTAATGATGAAAAAACTAATTGCAACATGTGCGTTTATGGCACTTATCGCGCCGTCGATAGCAGCTGCGCAAGTGCAGGATCACGCAGGATCTACTTTCGTTCCACGTAGGTACGTTCGAAAACCCTACAGTCAAAGGTCAGTCCAAGACCACACTGAAAGACGTACGCACCGAACAGGTCGACGCATTCAACAGCAGGAGAACAAGACTGCAGAAGTTCTTCCAAAGGTTGTAAGAAAGCGGCACGGAGGTCAGACGGGAAGAGCTATGGCTCCAAATGTTCGTCGTTCACGTCGTTGGACAAGGCTTTCACGTGCGACAACAGAAGGCCGTTTGAAGGGATACAAGATTACCGATCTTAATCGAAGGACGCAGACTCTTCTACGAAGGTTGCGCCGTTAAACTAAGGCTTGGATAGGCATCCCCGGAGTATTCCGGGGGTGCTTTTGTTAATGAGATCAATATCACTAATTCTTAATGAATGTCTGGAATTTAGTTAGAAATAAGGCATACTACGTTTGTTCTTACCGCCAATAATAATGAAGTTATTTCTCGATACCGCAAATGTTGACCAAGTTGCAGAGGTTGCTGAGTGGGGTGTTCTAGATGGAGTCACAACAAATCCAAGCCTTGTTGCGAAGGAAGGGAAAGATTTTAAAGAGACTGTACTTAAGATGTGTGATTTGGTCCCGTGCGTGAGTGCACAAGTAACAGCCACTGACTTTGAGGGAATGAAAAAGCAGGCAGATGAGTATTCCGGTTGGCACAAGCACGTTGTTGTAAAAGTTCCGATGACTACAGAGGGATTAAAGACTCTTAGTTACTGTAAGAAGAAAGGAATTCGTACAAACACAACTTTGATCTTTTCAGTATCACAAGCGGTATTGGCTGCGAAGGCAGGTGCAACAATAATCAGTCCATTCATCGGAAGACTCGATGATATCAGCGAAGATGGTATGGGGTTGATTGCAGAAATTATGCAGGTCTGGAGTCACTACAATTTTGATACGGAAGTTCTTGTTGCATCCACACGACATCCACGTCATATAGTGGAAGCAGCAATGCTTGGGGCGCACATCAGTACAATTCCGTACGATGTGTTTAAGAAACTGCCCAAGCATCAGCTTACAGACATAGGACTCGAGAAGTTCTTAGCTGATTGGGAGAAGGTTAGTAAGTAGTTTTGTAACGTATCAATGATATGCAACTCGGAGTCATCGGTCTCGGCACAATGGGTGCGAATCTTGCAAGAAATGCGGCAAGAAATGGTGTAAAGGTTGCCGTTTTCAATCGCACGACGGATAAGATGAAGGAATTCATCAAATCGTATGATTCCGAAGGTGAGTTTGTTGGATGCTCATCGTACGAAGAAATGATCAAAACAATGGATGCTCCAAGAGCGGTTCTTATCATGGTAAAAGCAGGAGAAGCTGTGGACGCTGTGATTGAAGATCTTCTTCCGTTACTTGAAAAAGGAGATTTGTTGATCGATGGAGGGAATAGCCACTATCCGGATACAGTCCGGAGAACAACAACTCTTAAAGAGAAAGGAATCGGATTCCTTGGAGTTGGTGTGAGTGGTGGAGAGGAAGGAGCACTTAACGGACCGAGTATGATGCCGGGTGGAGACGAAGGTGCGTACAAGAAAATCGAAGAGATGTTACAAGCAATGGCTGCTGATGACGGTGATGGCGGCAAGTGCGTTACGTACATTGGAGAAGACGGAGCTGGTCACTTTGTAAAGATGGTGCACAATGGAATTGAATACGGAGTGATGCAGTTGCTGGCAGAGAGTTACGACATTCTTAAGCACGTGGGGAAATTTACGAATGATAAGCTTGCAGATGCGTATGCACACTGGGCGGAGGCCACGGAATTGAAATCATTCCTGATGGAGATCACAGCTGATATCTTTAATAAAGAGGATGACAAAAAGAAAGGAGGGCTTTTGATCGACGTAATTAAGGATGCAGCGGGGCAGAAAGGTACAGGAAAGTGGACAACGCAGGCAGCATTGAAGTATGGAGTCGCGATCCCAACCATCAACGCATCAGTAGATGCTCGGATTATTTCGGGTAGTGCGGAACTCAGAGTTAAGAATCAGGATAATCCGGATGCTGTGGATCACCATGATTCTGTTCCTCCACCGGAGAAGTTACGATCAGTAACAAGGCACGCTTTAGAACTCTCAATCTTAATTTCATACATGCAGGGATTTGAACTTATGAAAGTTGCGAGTGAAGAGGAAGGATGGGATCTGGATCTATCTGAAATTGCAAGGATCTGGAGGGGTGG
>CAYUBO010000151.1:0-3023 GCA_964443095.1 uncultured Candidatus Peribacteria bacterium
CATCCGATTCGGACGGGGATTCTTCAGAGTCTTTGGATTTTTCTTCCTCTCAATCCTCATCCGATTCAAGCGAATACACAGAATCATCTGATTCATCTTTGTCAGATTCTTCGGATTCTTCTTTCTTAGATTCCTCTTCATTCTCTTCGTCTTCCGACTCATCAGAATCATCCTCATCGTCATCCGAAGAGCCCCCCAGAGAAATAGAAGGATTAGAAGGAACATTCGTCTATGCTCCTTCTCTTGATCTTCCTCCCAATACACACCCAACACTCGCAATACCAAAGCACAAAGAGATCACGAGCGCGCATGAAATTATGGAGAGGATCGAGATACGTGTGACCGATCCCAACGGAGAAGAGCTGGACGTACAGGGTACTGTCACAGAAGAAGAGGAACAATACCTCTTTACGCTTTATCCTCCTGATAATTTCCTCCCTGGAACATACCACGTCACTGCACACCTAAGATCAGAGCATGGCTCAAGCAGAAAAGTACAGAGCCTCTTCCGAAAAATGAACGAAGAGGATAAAGAGAAATCCAGAGATATTCTTATCTTCGATGGGGACATCCCATGGGGAACAATTGCATTTAATACAGATAGACCTGCGTATGCTCAATGGCAGAGAGCAGAGATTCAGTTCAGCATCCTCGATGAACTGGAGATCCCACAATGTGATAAGGATGTGACTGCTGAAGTAACAGATCCACAGGGCAATAAAGAATCCTTCTCAACACAAGACAAGACCATACATAGACTAGAAGATTGCAGAATCCGTGCACACACTCCTCTTCCCGATTATTCCCTTGAGATTCCCCTCAAAGAACAAGACAATTACACACTGAAGATATCTCCTGAGTCTGATAATGATGATCAGGCTCTCTTGCACACAATACGAGTGGAGGAGGATCCAAAGGTATTGGATGTACGGCGTACATCTGTCACACGTACAAGGCCGTCTGCAGAAGAGATGATGGAGATTTCGATTATTCCCATGCACACATTTGTGGGAACTATTTCAGAACGTGTTCCTCCGGGATACGAAGTGCTCGAAACGGAACCTCTTGGAATTATCGAAGATCATGGGAAGAAGAAAGCGACAACCATTGTCTGGAGCAGACGCTGGGAAGCTGGCATCCCCATTAAACTCCAATACACATTTAAGTCTCCAGAGGATGCTCCTATCTTCTCTCTTTTTGGACCCTTAAAAGCAGACGGGCACAGAGAGGGCATAGAAGCACCAGAGATTGATTTGCCACGGTACATCCCTGGAGAAAATTCTTCGGAATCTTCGGAATCTTTCCCAAGTACCTCATCCATATCTTCTGAATCAAGTGGATCGGAAGAATCATCTGATTCCCTGCCTGACCGGCAGGCAGGCAGCGAGTCGACAGAATCAAGTGAATCATCTGAATCTTCTTCATTGCACGCCTCGTCCGATTCGGATGGGGAATCTTCGAATTCCTACTCTTCGGAATCTTTCCCAAGTACCTCATCTATATCTTCTGAATCAAGTGGATCGGAAGAATCATCTGAATCTTCCTCATCGGAATCCTCATCCTTGGATTCTTTGGAATCCTTGCCCGCCTCGGCCGATTCGGACGGGGAATCTTCGGCATCTTCATCAAGCTCCTCATTACTCGATACATCAACAGAAGAAGATAAACCCGCAGAACCAGACACAACAAAGGATCGACCTCACAGGCTAAGAAAAGAAGAACGAGAAGAGATGCGAGAAGAGCACGAGAAATCAAGAGAAATGGGAAGGACCATTGAGCAACTTAGAGATGCAGCAATTGATCGTGGTGAAGATCCTACAATTGAGAAATTGAAAGAAGCTGCAGAAACAAAACTACAGGAGGCTTCTGATGAGCTCGCTCGTGAAGAGGAGGAACGAGAAGAGAGACTCGAACAATTCATGGAGGGTCATGCTGCTCCTGGACCGGAACCCAAGAACAAACTTGTTTGCTTTAGGACAGATGGAACTGTAACGGGTGTACGTGAAGAGTGTGACCAAAACCAGGGGAAGCACTTTGGAATTCCACCGCATGCAGAAGCAATAGCCCCTGGTCATGGCGGAGTTCCTCCACCATTCCAGAAAGATTATTCAGATGAAATGGAACAACGCTTCTATGCACCAAAAGGGCCTATGGACGGTCCTCCATTACTACACATAATTGGGGAAGCGATTCACCGACTCGGAGGAGCACTTGAACACACACAAGGAGACGCTGAAATAGAAAGCAAGATACGGGAAACGATTGTGTGGCTCAGTTCTATTCTCGCACAGTACGGTTCAAACGAGCCGGGAGCTGAGGAGCGTGAGCAACTCGCTCAGGAAATACATGAACGCCTCTTCGCATTGGAAAGTAACTTCGGTCCTCCTGGACCAGGAGGCCCTGAAGATATTGAACACATCCTGGAAAAAATCGCGAGAATATTTGAGAAGCTTCCGCAAGTATTCGCGATCTTTGAGCGCGAAGGAATTACGATTGCTTCGGAAGCTCAGGAGTCCTACGAGGAAGCGAAGATGAAGTTTCAGGAAGGAAGCGAGCGCTGCAAGGAAAACAAACAAGAGTGTCATCTCCTGAAAGAAATTTTTGAGATTCTTGAGTTCCGAATGCGACCGCCAATGGAGAAAGCAATGATGGCATCCGGAAAAATCGAAGTTATTCAAGAGATAGAAGAGATTATGGGAGAAGATGGGCCTCCGCCAGATCACTTTGGTCCTCCTCCGGGAGATTTTCCCGGCCCTCCAATGATGCCACCTGGAGAACCATATCCCATGCCTCCGGATGGAGGAATGCCTGGATATCCTCCTAAAATGATGCCTCCTGATGAACCGTACCCGATGCCATACCCGCCGCCAGATGGAGGGATGCCGGGATACCCTCCTCCAATGATGCCTCCTGGAGGTCCGTATCCAGAGTATCCACCGATGCCTCCTCACAATGGACCTGACTATCCGATGCCATATCCTCCGATGCCACCGGACGGATCGTATCCGATGCCATATCCTCCG
>CAYUBO010000152.1:0-3000 GCA_964443095.1 uncultured Candidatus Peribacteria bacterium
TCCCCATATTCGCATATTTCAGACTATCTGAACGATAGTAAGCCGTACTATATCCACTATCTGAAAGAAGCTTGGGGAGGCATATGGAACTGAGATCATCAAGCCTATATGAGAACGCTTTCTCTATATTCTGTACAACTCCACAAAAAAACGTGGCCTGTGCACGGTTTGTTTGTATCGAATTTGCCCAGAACATGGGAATAATTATTCCCTCACCTGCAATGCTTGAAAGGAAAGGAGTGTACCACTTTTTGTACTTCTTTCCGTCAATCTCAAGATGCCCCTGCACCGCAAGAGAGTTTATGGACTCAAGCTGTAGTATGAATACATTATCCTTACTCTTCGTTTTGAAGGAACTGTTATCCGGAAGAAACGGTTCTACCGTATCCCGGGATTCCATAGCTTGAGCAGTGTCTACAAGACCGGATCCAACAAAAGTATCCGGCGGAGGGACAAAAGCTGTACCAACAATACCAATCGCTAAGAAGAAAATTATAAGCCACCGTATTTTCTTAAATATGTAATCAAATCTAGTCCAGATACCAAGGAATGTCCGGTAGAGAATTAATCCTCCAAAGAAAAACCCAATTAATATTCCTGAAAACCCAGCTATCCCAAATACACCAATGCCTGTAGACACAATTTCTTGATACGAATCTGCGAAGAAAAAGAAATCAAATGTGTCTCCTGTGTAGAGTACATGCGCAATCAAGAAGTAAACTGAAATGTAGTAGAGAGTTATTACCAAAGACACTACATACTCCATAATACGCAGCGGCGATACTTCTATAAGAAGAATTCCTGCACTAACAATGAGAATAAAAGCACATAAATGAAATGCACTTTCAGGAATACTCACCAACATATGTTTCTCAGGTGTTTGAACCTTGGATATCAATACATTTAATGCACTTGGTATAAGAACACAGTAAACAAATGCGAGATACAGATTCGTTACTCGCATCGGAAAGAGCTCTGCAAAAGCACTTCTGCGCTTTGGTTCTATTGGTGCCGTCACTGGAATTCCTATTTGTTCCATCAGTTATAGCGCTTGCAGTAGTAGTTATTCCTGAATTCTTCGTATGACATATCTTCAGAAACAATTTCCGGATTCTGTTCAAGAAGATCGGTTGTGAGATTGAATTTTGTGAGACGCTCCTCCTCTACTTCGTAAATATATTTGTATCTTCCTTTCACTATGGAAACCTTCGGGCCCGCATAAGGCTGAACTAGAACATGACATGTTTCATAGTCCTTCTCTCCTCTATCCATCCCAAAAGATTTAAGGGAAGCAACCAATTCGTTATCTTTCTTTTTCTTCAAAACGTGAGCAAAAGAATTCTGTTCTGTCTCGCCATTCAAGAGTTCCATGACTGTTGGTACGAAATCTGTCTGGCTGTACTTGAGACCTGTATTTATGGATCCTATGGAGAATTCATCAGAACGATTTTGCGGAGGAATATACGCAAACGGGATTATGAAGTTATCTGTATTTGCTCCTTTTTCGTTCCACCTATTTCCATTTATTCCCACTGGCCATGATGTGTCACTCATGATGAATAGATGCGTGTTGTTTGCGAAATCTTCATATCCTTTCATGAATTCTTTAAGGCAGAAGTCCTGGCTCGCAACGGAGTTCAAATATTTCTCTATGAACTCATCAGGCTCTTTAAATGGCCATGCAGTTTTGAATTCTTCTCTAGAGGGAAAATTCGTATGGTTCATGCTGACCTTGAAGTAAGCCATGAGTTTCTCCGGTTTTGGCCCGTATGTTTCTTTTAGATATTCAAGTGATCGCTTATAGAAGATGTCAACTGCAAACCCCCACGCAAACATCTTGTCTCCTGCTTTCATCATGTCTCCATGATGCAGATCTTTCATTCCAATGTGCTTCATGAAACTATCCACGTTGTGAAATGTTGGTTTCGGATGTGCATTCATAAGCACTGTGTCGTACCCTGACTCAGAAAGAATTGATGGAAGACACGAAGACCCATCAATTTCTTCCAGGCGATGTGACAATCCTTTTCCGATGTTATTTGTTATTCCACATAGTATTGATGCCTGTGCCCTATTTGTCTGAATAGCATTGCCCCAGAAACGCGGGAAGAAGACTCCTCTTTCTGTTGCAATCTTTGTTAGCTCAGGCAAGTACTTGTGATATGCATCTGTTCCTTCATCTGTAACGAATCCTGATGTTGCAAGACCATTGGTGGATTCAAGTTGAACGACAAATATGTTCTCCGTGCTTTTTACTTTCTCATGAGAATAATTTGGCATGATCGCTTCTACTATTTCTCGAGCCTCAAATAGATCTGGAATTCCCTGGGCTTCAGATGATGCTGCAACAGATTCAGGTTGCTGCCAGAAAGAAGTTCCACAAATAATCAGTAATGCAATCGTGAGTTCTCCTTTGGAAAGGCGCACACCACGTATGTGACGCAATGCACGTGCTGCCACCAGTGAGAGAATCACTAACAATACAAGAAGTCCTCCAATAACAAGCCAGAACGCCATCGGTCCAAACGTATCCATTAACGTTGGAATGACTTCACTCTTTGAGTCAGAAACAAAGTACCAATCGATAGGTCCTCCTGTGACCATCCAGTACAGGATCTGGAAGTACTGGAACAGGTAATAAATCCCGAATCCTAATCCAAAAAGATACGGAATAATTCTGTGACGGATAACCCTATAAGTAATTGCATATCCTCCAACAAGAAGAATAAAAGGGAATAAAGTTGTTACGAATACAATTACACTCTCCCCTGCTCCAATGCCATCTTCCAGAAAGATCCACATAACTGATGGCAAAATTACAAACAGAACAACTGCAATGCCGAATGAGGAAAGGATTTTTTCGGGAAGGAACCGGCTCAGGAATTTTGTGCAGCTATGCCACTCCGTTTGACTAGAATGGATATTTGTACCCTCGAATGGGTTCTCTATAACCGTCGGATAGTGTTGTGTATATGAAATCCTATTATTATACCATTTTTT
>CAYUBO010000153.1:0-2997 GCA_964443095.1 uncultured Candidatus Peribacteria bacterium
GGTGAAGTACTCCGGAGCATAGCAATACATCAATCGACTGCTCTGCAATCGGCATCGCGAAGATGTTTCCCTGTACAAAGTGCACGTTCTTGAGGTCAAACCTGTCTCGAAAGTCCTGTCCCAGTTTTAGTGATGCAATGCTTTGATCCACTCCTATCACATTCCGTGTACTTGCGAGCCCAATGAAGTTAGTCATCTGTCCTGTGCCGCATCCAACTTCCAATACGGTCGCAAAGGGGGAGATTGCCTGGTCCACCCCCATACCAAATCCACTTTTTCCAGCTTTATCCATCAGAACAGACGGACTATCAATACCGTCGTACCCCGGGAATGTCACAGTTTCATAAAACTTTTGCATCTTCTCGCGCACTTTCTCCTCTTCTTCATCCTTTGTGGGCGTGAGGAGTCGAGGAAACTGATCAACAGGGAAGTGTGTCCCGTCTTCAGACACGAGATCATCCCCTTCTTTGTGGAGAGGAGTCTTGGTATCAGGTGATCGGAGAAGGTTGAGGATAGAATTCATTGTTAGCTTGTAGATGGTAGCTTGTAGCTTGTAGAAAGTATGCTACTTGAGCAATGGAGATTTCTACCAGCTATCAACTACAAGCTACCAGCTTCTCAATCAAGTTCAAACTTCGATAGATATTCTTTACTCTCATCAGAATCGAGCCCCTGCATTTTTTCTTTTGATAGGAGGAAGTTGCCCATTACTAGGAAATCCATCTGTGTGTGAATGAAACAGTTGAATGCATCGGCAGGACTGCGCACAATCGGTTCTCCTCGTACATTGAAAGATGTGTTGATTATCACTCCACAGCCTGTGTTCTCATCAAACTTCTTAATCAGATCATAATACTTAGAATTCTGATCACGGTTAATCGTCTGAATGCGTGCTGATCCATCAACATGTGTCACTGCGGGGATCTCTTTTCTCCTTTCTTCATGAACAGGAGCAACAAGAAGCATGTAGGGACTTGGAATATCGAGATCAAAGTAATCACTGTTCCTATCTTCCAGCACAGTTGGTGCAAATGGGCGGAAGTCTTCACGGAACTTGATCTTCAAGTTCACTTTTTTCCAGTTCGCTTCGTTTCTTGCATCCGCAATGATCGATCTGTTACCCAGTGCACGAGGTCCGTACTCCATTCTTCCTTGGAACCATCCGATCACGTTCTCTCCTTCCATCAATTTCGCAGTGCGATCAATCAACTCGGAGTCATCTAGTCTCTCATAGGGGATCGAATTGTTTTTGAGGAATGTTTCAATCTCTTCATTGCTGAATTCATCACCTAGATAAGCATTTTCCATCCTCGGGAGCCTCTCTCCATCAAATACTCTGTGCCAAATCATTAATGCAACACCAAGAGCACCGCCTGCGTCACCTGCTGCGGGCTGAATGAAGATATCTTTGTACATCCCACTCTTCCAGATCTTCCCGTTTGCGACACAATTGAGTGCAACACCACCTGCAAGACAGAGATTTTCGCTTGGGCACACCTCTTTTGCGTGTTTCACAATCTTTAGCATCAACTCATTAGTCAATTCCTGAATACTTCGTGCGATGTCTTTATGGAATTGTTCGAGTTCTCCTTCAGATTTTCTCCTTGGCTTTCCAAATAACTTCTCAATCTTCTTTCCGGTCATCGTAAGACCCCATTCGTAGTTGAAGTACTTCATATTAAGCGCAAAACTTCCGTCATCCTTAATATCAATCAACTCCCGAACCTGATCCATATATTTCGGCTCACCATAAGGAGCGAGTCCCATCACTTTATACTCGGCACTGTTTACCTTGAATCCAAGGTAGTAAGTGATTGCGGAATATAGAAGTCCAAGAGAGTGAGGGAAGTGAATTTCTTTATTAAGATTACATTCCTTCCCATTACCATACCCGATAGTTGCAGTGGCCCACTCACCGACTCCATCAACAGTTACAATGGTCGCATCATCGTATCCTGACATGTAAAAAGCAGATGCGGCATGCGATTCATGGTGTTGGGTGTAGTAGATTTTTCCTTTGTAGTTGAGATTCTTCTGAATCAGGTGCGGTATCCACAATTTCTTAGTCATCCACTCCTGCATTGCTTTGAGATATGAGAATAAACCGAGCGGCCATACCTTCATATAAGTCTGCAGCAACCGATCAAAGAACTTTAGGAATGGTTTTTCGTAAAAACCGACAGCGGATATGTCATCAATCGTAATCCCTGCAAACTTAAACGCATGATCAATGGCATTTTTTGGGAAAGACTCATCGTGCTTCTTTCTTGTGTAACGTTCTTCTTGAGCTGCAAAGATCATCTCGCCATCCTTCATCAGTACAATTGCACTGTCGTGGTAGAAACAAGAGATGCCAAGAATGTAGATAGGCTTTTCCATTAGAATTGATACTTCATGTTTTCAATTGGATCCTGTTTGATATCGATCCAGTACGTTTCAGGTTTCTTCTTCATCAACTTCCTTATTAGGAACAGTTTGATGATGATTGCGTAGATGCCGAAGCCGACGATCCACACAATCGTGAGGATGATCTTGCTCATTACAAAACCGAGAACGTGGCTGAATGCGTTCCAGCCCTTCCAGAGCCAGTTAAAGGGGGGTGGAAGTTTCACTAGAACACGGTGTAAATGAATGGGGCCAGTGGGGATCCCTGTGCAAATATCAGAACGAATCCTAGAAGTGCAATCAGTAATATTAGAGGCAGGAGCCACCACTTCTTGCGTACGCGCATGAAAGCCCAGATTTCGGAGAATATCGAAAGTTTGCTCATCGGGAGCACTATACCCATGCCTTTTAAGGTTGAAAATGAGAATCCTCAGGTAGAATGCGCCTCGTGCAATTACCTCAATTTGAAGTCCACAGGGCAATTGAAGAGAAACATTGGTGGTTTTTGGGTCGTAGAGTGATCTTAAAGCAGCTAATAAACCGGCTTATTCCTCCTTCTAAGCAGAGCCTGATAGTTGATGTGGGGTGCGGTACGGGAGGGAATGCAGTCGC
>CAYUBO010000154.1:0-2993 GCA_964443095.1 uncultured Candidatus Peribacteria bacterium
AAGTGCATCGGAAACAGTGATAATTCCGACTGCCGCGATGATTGTAAGAATCCATCCTGTGTCCATGAGGTGATCACGTACATAATGGAGAACAAATCTGACGATAAACTCGGTGGAAAGGACGAGTCCCGCCATCGCGATGAAAAGATTGCGCCTCTTTTTCCACAACACAGCGATCCCGGGGAGAATGAAGAGCCACAGAAGCACCGTCCCAATCATTTGCTGCTGGAACAGTGCGGGCATGCTCCCAAGAGAAAGCCACGCTCCGTTCACAACTGCCTTCCAGAGAGAGAAATGCTCTATACCGAAGTTTAAAAGTAGATTTTGATTTTGGAGTTGATATAGGAGAGGTTTCTCATAGAACTCCGTGAGGTATTTTTCATCAAATGCTTCCTGTTCAAAATAATACGTGTAAGGGTCCGGGTACACATGCAGGTACGTTTCGTTTGCGATCTTCTCAGCACCCGGCCAGATGCGCGCCATGTTCTGGTTGATAGGATACCCATGCGAAAGGACGTCTCCCGTATACGGGATCATGTACACAACGAACGTGCAGAGAACAAAGATGAATCCTCCCTTGAGAAGTTTTTCCAATTTCCCCTTCTCAAAGAAGGCATAACAGATAACGAACCACGGAGCGAAGAGGAGGAATACATCTTTCGAGGCGACGCTCAATCCGTAGAGAACACCACAGAGGATTAGTGCTACGATCGGATACTTCTTTCTGGTCCAAACGTACGCTGCAAAGCTCCAGAAGAGAAAGAGGAATGCGAGATTGTAGTTGTCTAACCAGATTGCCTCTCTCCAGTAGAGAGGAAGTAGTCCTGTAAGCACCAATGTGATCCATGCCGTGCGGCTATCAAACAGTTTAAATACCGTGAACCACAATCCAACGAGCGCGACTGCCATTGTGACAGAAGCAACCACCGTCCAGCAGAAGAGATTTCCCCACTCTATCCACTGAGAGAGATACGCGAGAATTGCAGTACTCAATCTCCCATCTGCAGCACTCATGACTCCCATCTCTCCAAGGCTTGATGATGAGAGGAACCGCCCAAGTTCATCTGTGAACTGGAAGAGTCCTGTATTTGCGAAGTTGCGCGCATGCAGGAGAGGAAATACATCAAAAGGCCCGCCAGCGAGGACAACCGGTATTAACCAGATCCCTACGAGGAGAACTGAGAATAGTAGAAGGGGCACGATGTGCCATTTGATGGGCTCTGTACGTTTTGGCATGGGATCTAGCTTATAAAAGATTACGCAATAAAAGTATTTGACATAAATAAATATTAGCGTATCTTGCATGTTTGTCTTTCCTCCCCCTACTTTCCATGTCCGATGCAATAGGTCAACACGACGCATACTTCTCAGGATTCGAACTAGGTGAAGCAAATATTCCAGTAGATTTAGATGGCCTTAAGTCCCATTTAGCAGAGGCTGAAGCACTTGAGCAGCACACAGCAGAAAAATACAATGCTGCAGTAGCACAGTGTGGTGGAGAACCTAAGCTTCGCAGGCTCCTTAGAGATGAAGCGCCTGCACCTTTTGTTGCTCACGGTATTGATGCAGGTGACGTTCCGGACATAAGAGAACACCCTGCTGCAAAAGATCGCGTGCAACTTGTTCGTGCAATGATCGCACATTTGAATGAAGGTAGGTCGCTTCCTGAAGACGCACAGAACATGACAGTGGAAGAAGTGAGGAATGCTCTACTACAGCCTAATTAGGCTTGTACTAAAACCTCAGGAACTCCACACTGCTCTCCATGAGCACAAAGTATATTCTCTCGGGACTGAAAATTATTGGAGTTGCAATATTCGTATGGATATTGCTCAGCATTGATCGAACGAAACTAATTGAATCACTTTCGAGAATCGATCCACTGCATGCATCGCTTGCAGTGGTGAGCCTCTTTGGTGTCTACACAGTAAAATCTATCCGATGGCACACCATTGTTCGTGCAACAGGAATGCATCCGAAGTTCTCTGAGTCCTGGCGCTTGTACTTCATAGGCATCTTCCTGGGAAACATCACTCCGGCAAAGCTTGGGGAGCTTGGACGAGCTGCTTACTTAAAAAAGAAGGGGCTCCCGTTAAAAATCGGGATACTCCTCAGTCTTGCAGACCGCGCTTTTGATGTAGGATCAATATTAATACTGAGCATCATCGGTCTCGCAGTTCTTGGTTGGCCTGAGTGGTCACTAATTATTCTCGGTACGATGATCTTTGCTTGTGTGATCATCTTCCTTCTTCTTATGCGTAAGCGGAGGATGAGAATTGGCATGATCTTGATGAAATTCTTTCTGAAGTTCGTTCGTCCGAGCCTCATTGCAAACGTCACATTCCACACAATAGTAAGCTGGGTCTTCTACTTCCTATGGGCGATTTTCTTTGCCAGAAGTCTGGGAATAGATATTTCAGAACTGGTGCTAGTCGCAAGCTTTACTATCACCGGACTCTTTTCGATGCTACCTATTGCACCGAGCGGTCTTGGTACACGTGATGCAGCGCTAATCTTTCTACTTGCACCGTACGGCGTCTCCGCCGAAACAGCCGTTGCACTGGCCATGCTGATGTTTTTAAGCACCATGCTGGGTGGGCTCCTTGGAGGTATCTACTGGCTGAGTGGGCCGCGCGCGCCACGGAGGCGATGATACCTACAAATCCCGCGACTTTGATTGTGAGCGGTTTCAGCCTCCAAGTGTGGAGCGTCCGCAAAAATGCGGAGGGGTAGGTGGAGGGGGCCATTTTTGCAATGGAGCACTTGGATAAGGCTGATCCGTGAACAATCACGGAGCGGAACTTTTTGGTTCTTTTTGGTTACAAAAAGAACAAAGATCTAATGTTTGTCTGTAAACTAAGACCGATGAAAACTTGGACTCTTCAGGACGTGGCCGCCCACTGGGACAGCGAACCCGAGTACGACAAGATCAACAGTAAGATTGATTCTTATTTCAGGCGCTTCACAGACAGTACTCCTTTATTCCAAATCTC
>CAYUBO010000155.1:0-2859 GCA_964443095.1 uncultured Candidatus Peribacteria bacterium
GTAAGAGTCTCAACTCGGGGGCTTTCTTTGCACCACTCTGCTAGCTCATTAAAGTTCTCCACGGCACGTTCATGGCCTTTCCACGGGTGGAGCTTTTGATCTTTTGCCCAACGCCTGTTGCCATCCGGAATGATGGCTATGTGAAGCGCTTTTTCATTAATCATCTGATTCCTGGATACGAGATAAAGCTTCGTGGAACCACGGCGCATACTCGTCAGGATGCTTTCGCATTTCTTTCTTGAGCCTTTTTAACTTGATCCATTTAACCTGTGCAATTTCAGTCGGGTCCGGAGATACTTCTGTATTCTTATCAATATCCCCAACAAGAATCGTGTCGTGTTCGTATTCCACTCCACGACCATGAGGATCTTTCGCCCGATACACAAAACAGCTGTGCTCCTTTAATGGGCATGTGAATCCGCATTCTTCCTTAAGTCTCCTCTCTCCTGCCTGCAAAATATTCTCCTCTTCCCTAGGGTGGCTGCAGCAGGTGTTTGCCCATATGAGAGGCCAGAGCATCTTCTGACTGCTGCGTTTCTGGATTAGCATTTCTTTTCCTTTATTTCTGAATATGAAGATCGAAAAAGCTTTATGGAGTTTGCCCTTCCCGGTGTGTGCTTCCAGGATGTCTGCAGTACCCTGCTTAGAACCCTTCTCATCTGTAAGGATGACCTGATTCATGAGACATCACGATGCCCTTTGAAGAAGGGAAAATCAAGCAATTGCACTGTCTACTCAAGCAGGTATAGTGTCTATAAATCCTTCCTTTCCTACCTATGGGAGACTTTTCACTACAGAACCTCACTCAAATACTCCAGATGCAGCTCGGAGGAAACACGGTTTTGCAGCTTGCAATTGCCGTAATTGTATTTATCGCTGTCTACATTGTGCTCCATATCGTCAAGGGCATGATTGTGAGGCATCTTAAGAAGATTTCTGAAAAGACATCAAGCAAGATGGATGATGTTGCAGTTTCTTTCCTGAAAGAAATCCGCGCACCCGTGTATGGGCTTATTGCTTTTTACGTTGCGCTTAAAGGTATATCCGTTCCAAGTTCACTAACTATTGTTGTAGATGCCATTTTCGTAATTGTCATCGTGTCTCAGGTGATCAAATTGGTAGATGCGATAATTATTAAGCTTATTGCGATAAAGATGAAGAAGGATGAAGCTCCAGCGATTATCAACGTGAGTGTGAAATTTGTTCTTTGGGCCGTTGGAATACTGCTTATACTTTCCAACCTTGGAATCAATGTGAACTCGCTAGTCGCCGGACTAGGTATTGGAGGTCTAGCAATTTCACTCGCATTGCAAAGTGTTCTGGGAGATCTATTCAGCTCAGTATCAATAGCTGTAGATAAACCGTTTGAGGAAGGAGACTTTATTGTGGTTGGTGAGCACAAGGGGACTGTTAAAAAGATCGGACTGAAGACGACGCGCGTAGAAGCGCTTCAGGGAGAAGAGATAGTTCTTTCCAACACAGAGCTTACGACTGCACGAGTTCAGAACTTTAAGAAGATGCATCGCCGACGTGTTCTATTCCATATTGGTGTGACGTATGACACTCCGATTGAGAAGCTCAAGAAGGTCGAAGACATCATTGAGGAGGCATGTGGAGAGCATAAAGAGAAAGTCGAGTTTGATCGGGTGCACTTCCAGGAGTTTGGTGACAGTAATCTCATCTTCGAGGTGGTCTACTACATGCAAGTGAGTGACTATAATGTCTACATGGATACGCAGGAATCAATTAACTTTAAGATCCTCGAAGAGTTCGAAAAAGAGGGGATCGAGATGGCGTACCCAACTCAGACTTTGTATGTGAAGAAGGACTAGTAGTTCCTTATGAACTCAATCGGATGGATTGTATTTCTTACAATCTCAGCTCGTGCGGTTCCTGTTGGCGGTGAGTACACTTCATGGCGTGCAACTCCACTGCCTCGGTCAATCTGCAAGTGCAGATGGGGGTTTGTTGAATCTCCCGTGTTGCCAACAGTTCCAATGAACTGTCCGGCACGAACATTTATTCCCGCTTTTACATTTGCAGATGCAAGGTGACCGTATACAGAGAAAACCCTTTCATTTGTTGATGGAAGCCTGTGCTCAATTACAACATAGTTGCCAAGTCCATTTTCCTGAGTATCTACTCTGTGCACTTTTCCTCCCGCCAGTGAGCGAACAGGTGTGCCTTCCGGCATCCGTATGTCCAATGCGGGATGAGCATTAACTGCGAACTCATCTGAGTCTAGGTTTTCTTCTCCTAGAAACCTCCTTGAGTAGAAGAGCTTGGATGTGATTGCATTCATTTTCTGGTCTGTCCTCGGAGACTTATTTAACTCATCAAGTGATTGCTGCAAAATCCGCATGTCATAATTCGGAGCAGGAACAAATTCATCCGGTGGCATTTCGCAGAATGTCCTTTGCATTTCTTTTGTGCTTTGCATGGCTCCCCAGTACGGACTGAATCCAAATGGCTGTATTGCACATTCAAAATCAGGGAAAGATTCCTCCGCGGATCCGTGTGCGGATCGGGCGAGTAGGCGACTCTGAGCTTCAGTATTCAGTTGATGACTGTAGTGCAATTTGCGGATTTCATGCCGAAAGTGCGCGTTAGCTCTCATTCCTGTTTCATTGGCTGCAAAGCTCATTAGCATGCCAAATATGACGGCAATCAGCGTCTGCTGTCGCATTTGTGTAATCGAATAGCGTTTTTTGTGTATAGGCATTCCTCCTTATATTATAACATATTTTGGGATTCTTGAAAAGGGTACGAGGTTTCACAGCAATTTGCAGTTTCATCCTTCTTTATTTGTCTACCATACAAAGAAAGAAGCAAAGAAAAATCACCGCGCGCCAAAGCCCC
>CAYUBO010000156.1:0-2843 GCA_964443095.1 uncultured Candidatus Peribacteria bacterium
TGGTCACTGATAGTATGAAATTGACCGCACATCTTCTTAATGAAGATTTCTTTGATAGTGAAAAATATCCTCTTGCTCTATTGATCGCAGATGATATTAAAAAGATCACAGACACTCGCTACAAGATAACAGGAGATCTCACGATCAAAGACGTCACAGAGGAGATAACCTTTGAGGCAGAAGTGACAGAGAATAAGGTTTTCTTTGTCTATGATCTAAATAGGATCATATTCGGGGTCGGTAAACCGGGGAAGATAGATGAGATTGTGCCTCTGGAGGTTACTGTGTGGTTTTAGGCAACTTCCAATTTTGATAATGCCTCAGCGTGCCTTCTTTTTACCTCCTCATTCATTGAGGATAACCTTCTAACTTTTGCCATGATCCTCTCGCGCTCATCTGTAGTTAAAAGGCCATCTTGTTCCCATGCTTCTGTATCTCTATTCCATAGGGCTTCATCAAGACTTCCTGACTCAGCAAGCTGATCAGGTTGGTCATAGAGTGTTTTAAAGAATCCCTCCATAAAAGATATCACCGTACCTCTGTCATCTTTGAGCTGTCAAGTTTTCCTGACTATGCTCTGCTCATTTCAAATCTTCTATCTATTTCGCACTCGATGGATCGCAGCAGTTCGTATAGGAGCTTGACGACGCAGTGGTTTAGTATGAGTAGGAGGAGACTGATGCGGTTCTCTCTTTGGTGGTTGCAGATTAGGAGCATCAATCCCGCGCTTCTGTTGTAAGTGACTATCTGGTTTGGGTAGTATTTTAAATGCTTCCATGGCTTCCAGGAGAGCCTCCTCAATTTGCCAGAGCTGATCAACATTGTTACCAATAGTTCTGATGTTGATTTCAATCTGCCTCCTTTCCTTACTAGTTTTCTGAGGATGGGGAGGAAAGTCACTTCCCTCTAGTGCAAGCTTTAGAATTTCCTCGTAATCGGCGAGGAGGAGTTTGTAGTTCTCGTACACCTGTTTGTACATAGCAGTCGAACGGTACGCACTGTTTTCATTGGCATTATTTGCATCTGCCTGCATTTCAATCCTAAGCATGATCAATTGCACTTCTATGAGTGAGGAGGCATTACTTGCGTTCTCCCTGTTTGTGATAGCTGCTTGGGCTCGTTCTTGTATTTTCCCCCTTGCTTGTCCTTCTTTATGCCCTTGCACTCTGCCTCTGTTGTGCGCGGTCATATAGGTGGCAGCTAGAGCTGCAATCAGTGCAGTTATCTGGACAATACGGCTTTTTGTAAGCATGGATCTTGTGCTAGGCACTTCAGGTCTTTCCCTTCTGGAATGGCCGTTACCTTCGTGAGGAGCAATCATTAAGGCGGCATTCTGAGATTTTTCTTCAGATTTGTCAAGTATCTCCTTTCTTAGCTTGCACCGTTCACTACCATCTCCGGCTTCTAGGCTGACAGTGCCGACGGCAGCTTGCTCGGATCAATCCCGTGGACCGGGAACTGACTGCAGAATTCTTTGGTTTCCTCGTGGAGCTTTCCTATCGCTTCTTCATCATTCCTGAGTTCCACAGCACGGAGCATGAAGTCGACGAGAACGTCCATTTCTTTCTCTTTCATGCCGCGAGTCGTCACCGCAGGTGTCCCTATCCTAAGCCCACTCGGGGAGTAGGGAGGATTCGTATCGTCCGGCACGGTGCTCTTACTTGTTGAAATCCCAATCAGATCCAGAGCGTTTTCCACTTCCTTTCCATTGAGATCAAATGATTTCACGCAATCCATAACCATCAAGTGATTATCCGTACCATTGGTGACGAGCTTGCATCCTTTTTCCATAAATGCGTCGGCCATCCTCTTTGCGTTCTTGAGTATCTGCTCTGCGTAGGTCTTGTACTCCGGTTGCATGGCTTCACCAAGCGCAACAGCGATAGCTGCAATCTTGTTCATGTGTGGTCCTCCCTGCAACCCCGGGAACACACTCCTATCAATCAGAGTCGGAAGGTTCTCAACGGTTTTATCACATTTCTTCAATGGATTTGAAACTTTTCCTTTAGAAAGGATCATAGATCCACGAGGTCCGCGTAGTGTCTTGTGGGTGGTGGTTGTGAAAACCTGGAATCCGAAGTCGAAAGGATTCTTCAGTACGCCTGCAGCAATCAACCCTGCAATGTGTGCCATGTCTGCCATTGCTACTGCACCCACTTCGTCTGCAATTGACTTAAATGCTTCGTAATCCAGCTCTCTCGGGAATGCGGAGAATCCTGCGAGAATGATCTTTGGCTTTTCCTTTATGGCCATCTCACGAAGTGCATCGTAATCGATCTCACCGGTTTCCACGTCCTTCATCTTGTAGCGGACAAAGTTGAATAGCCTCGACATGTACGTTACCGGAGCACCGTGTGTAAGGTGGCCGCCGTGCGTTAGGTCCATTCCCAGAATGCAATCACCCGGATCCAGCCAGGCAAAGTATGCTGCAACGTTCGCGGCTGCACCAGATAGTGGTTGTACATTAGCGTGATCACAACGGAATAGTTTCTTTGCTCGCTCAATTGCTGCAGTCTCCACTGCATCGGTAAAGTCCTGTCCTCCGTAGTAGCGCCTTCCGGGGAATCCTTCGGAGTACTTGTTTGTGAAGTGTGACCCAAGTGTTTCCAATACCGCTTCGGAGGTATAGTTTTCGGACGCGATCAATTCCACACCTTCATGTTGCCTCCTCATTTCCCCCATAAGTGCAGTGTAAATTTCTGTATCTTGGCTTTTTAGAGCGGAAAAGTCGTGCATCTTGGGAGGTTTGGAAGGGATAGGAAGAGGCGAGAAAATCGTACCCCACTGCTCAGCGTATTACAAAGAAAACGCTAATGGTTTAGTGAATAATCTCACGCGCTGTC
>CAYUBO010000157.1:0-2833 GCA_964443095.1 uncultured Candidatus Peribacteria bacterium
CTGACGATTTTCCTGCTAGGGATTTTGATCGTTATCTCCCCGATGCTGACGCAATGGATTTATCAATCCAAAGAGTACGGGATTCTCGCACAGATCGTGTTCCTCTCAGCGATGATTGATCCCCTGTTTGTACTGATGACAGTCGTGCTGCAGGTAGTGAGAGAGATACGGATTCTTACAATCATTGAGAATGCTCGGATCACGCTTCAGCTGGGCCTCGCGGTTGCCTTCCTTCTACTCGGATACGGAGTCGCAGGAATTCTGTGGAGCTCGATGATCGGCACTGCACTCTTTGCTCTCATTGCCCTCTCGTTCTACCCACGGATTCGAAGATCATATGATCTACCGAAGTTGATTGATGTACTGAGAGTGAAAGGATACAAGCACCTCTGGAAGTACGGGCGTGACGGCATCTGGATCGCACTGAATAAGAACATCGCAAACCTCTATCCGACTATTTTCCTCTTCATGCTCAGTACGCAGGTACGGGAATCCGTTGTTGGTTTGATTAGGATGGGATTCCAGTTGGGACAATTACCGACTTCACTTGTTTTAAGCAACATAAGCCGCATGGCTTCCTCTGTCATCCC
This sequence comes from uncultured Candidatus Peribacteria bacterium, assembly GCA_964443095.1. Taxonomy (GTDB): domain Bacteria; phylum Patescibacteriota; class Gracilibacteria; order Peribacterales; family Peribacteraceae; genus CAYUBO01. The sequence goes on from CAYUBO010000157.1 coordinate 591, forward strand.
GACGCTCGCCGGAAAAGGTGTCTCTATCCGGAAGGCTCTCCTTCGTCTTGGAAGGTACTCGGGGATGATCCACATAAGTGTAAGTATCTGTGGGTTGCTGATTATTCCTCCGCTTATTCCCTATGTGTACGGTGAAGCATTTCGCGTTGCGATGTACCCGTTCTTAGTTGTTGTAATTCTGCATATACCCAATGTGGTATACACATTAATTATGCCAATCTTACGGTTATACTCACGCACATACTATGCAATAGTGTTTAACGTCTCAGGAATGCTACTTGCAATAGCATTGTTTGTATTGGCGCCTTCGTCTATTGCAGTAACACACTCATTCTATATATCACTAGCCTTGTATCATGTAATTGTCATTCTACTTATGATCCCAACTGCTAATTTAATCAAAGCTAGACAAGGCTAATTCTTTTTAACAACAATATACGAACTTGGATAGAATCTGCTTGGCCAAGGAATAAATCTATCAAGAATTGTGCATAATAAATTCACAACACGATGACAATTTCTATTTATAAAACCATGTTTTTTCTTGTATGTATCATACACACTAGTTCGCCAGGCTGAATCTATCACAGAAAATAATCCTCCCATTCTATCAAGCTCCTGAATTTCACAATCCTTAAACAAGAGGCTTAAACCTTGCATAGTAAAACGGAAATAGTCATCCGGATCAGAATGATATGCAAAAATAAAAGGTGCACACACTATGCAATGGCCCCCGAGTTTTAAAACTCTTATCATTTCCTTAGCTACAATCCACGGACGTTCAACATGTTCGATTACTGAAATACAAATAATAGTATCGAAAACATTGTCTTGAAATGGAAGTTTATGCGCATCACCAGTGACATCAATATGCTCTGATTCGAAGCAGTCAAATGCCACATATTCTGATGCAGTGCGCAAAACTGTTTCTTTATACTTTGCTTTACCTGCCCCAAGATCTAGCGCCTTCCCTTTGATATACTCTTGAGACAACACCTCAAGCACAGACCTGGATGTGATCGGCTTCTTCATGTAACAAGTATACAGCTGGAAATTCACTGAAATAGGAAAAACTGCACACGGTTCCTAGCATATGTACTAGAAATACATATAAGATTGTAAATACACATGATTGTCACGCAGCCAGATCGAGTGTTATTAAAAAGGCAGATTGCTCTATTTGCTTCAAGACTCACAAGCAATCTTCTTGATGTAGGTAGTGCAGATGGAAACCGCTACCGACATCTCTTAACTAAAGTAACTCATATTAAAACCCTCGACATAGACTCCAAACACAAACCTGATATTGTTGGCTCAACAGAGAGCATTCCGCTGGAAAACAATACTATCGACAGCATTCTATGTACACAGGTGCTTGAGCATGTTTCCCACCCACAAGTTGCAGTCACAGAAATGTATCGGGTACTTAAACCTGGAGGAACTGCACTCATAACTGTACCTCAATATAATGAGTTGCATGCAGAACCAAATGATTTCTTTCGTTACACATGCTTTGGCCTAAAGAACATGTGTAAAAAAGCGGGGTTTGATGTTATTGAATGTGATCAACGAGGGGGGTATCACTCATGCAGAGCACAAATGCAGATTCGATATTGGATAGATCGTTATTCCCCCTACAAAAGAAAATTACCTATGCTATTCATTGGGCCAGTTAGTATTGCACTTACGCATTATGCAATTTGGAGAGACCGAATCGATAAAACAAAGGCGTGCAAAAAACATGCAATTGGATGGGCAATACTTTTACAGAAATCCGCTTAACTAAATAATGATCTTCACTACCTCATGGGACGACGGCTACGCGCTTGATCTGAAGATCGCAGATCTACTTGAAAGATATGGGTGCAAAGGCACTTTCTACATTTGCCCTCGAAAGCAGCACGGGCAGCACATGCTCTCTGCTCAGGCTATGCAATCCCTCAGTGAACGGTTTGAAATCGGAGCACATTCGATGACTCATCCGCATCTCACGAAGTGTAAAGACGAGGAACTACGGACAGAGTTGGAAGGATCAAAGCAATGGGTGGAGGGTCTCACACAGAAACCTTGCACAATGTTTTGCTACCCATTCGGAGAAGTGGATAATCGCGTTGAAAAAATGATCGATAGTGTTGGGTATCGCGGTGCACGCACAACGGAGGTGATGCGGTTTGCTACTGATTCTCCATTCCGCCTTCCCGTGTCCCTCCAGATTGCACCATTCCCATTTAGAAAAAGATTTA
>CAYUBO010000158.1:0-2726 GCA_964443095.1 uncultured Candidatus Peribacteria bacterium
ATAAACATGGTACTCCGTACTGGAAGATGTTAGAACTATAAGGCTGTGTACCTAGGAGTTAGTGTCCATAACAAAAATGAGGTTTTACATTTGTTTCAACCTAACATGTCTGCACGGTCCATGTTTTTGATATTTATGTTTTCATATAAAGTACTGAATATGACACAAGTATATTTCGTAAGACATGCAAGATCTCTATATTCTGAGGATGATCGCAATCGCCCCCTTTCAGAAAAAGGGAAAAATGATGCAAAATTAGTATCAGAATATTTTGATCAAATCCATATTGATAGAGTGGTCTCCAGCCCAGATAAGAGAGCAATAGCTACTATTCAAGAAGTAGCTGATTCACACAAACTTGAAATAGAAATCTTCGAAGAACTCCATGAACGCAGGATAACAAACGGTTTAGTAGAAAATTTTAAAAAATTTACTTTGAATCAATGGAAAGATTTTAATTACAAGTTGGCAGGAGGAGAGTCATTGAATGAAGTAAAGGCAAGAAGTCTTAAAACATTCGAGAAGATTATAGAAGAATCTCTAGATCAAGTTGTAGTTATAGGAACACATGGAACCATTCTCTCGCTATATTTGAATCATTTGGAAGAGAAATTCCAATATCATGATTTCAAGAAAATGAAATTACCAGATATTTACAAAGTGAACTATGACGGTTCGAGATATGTGTCTATGGAACGTATCAATATCTATAAATAGGCTTGAGTAAGCCATAAACGTGGTACCCCGGACAGGGATCGAACCTGTGACCTACAGCTTAGAAGGCTGTCGCTCTATCCAACTGAGCTACCGGGGCATGAAAAACGTCACGATGCTACCAGAATGGTAATAACTACAGAGTGACTTGCCCGCCGAAGCTCTGCGTAGGCGGGCCGGGGCTCTATAAAAAGAAAGATCGTAGCTTCTTGGCTTAGTGGCTATTTTACCACATTTTTTGACTTCTCAGTAGAGGTCAATATCTGTATCCTTTGCAGGATGAAGTTTAAAAGGATCATGTTAAAACTCTCGGGAGAAGCCCTTTCTAAAGAAGGTGAGTTCGGACTCGATCATGACACTGTTGTTTCCATAGCCAAAAAGATCAAAGAAGTGAGTGACAAAGGGATTGAAATTGCGATTGTTGTTGGTGGAGGGAACATCTGGAGGTTTAGGGATAATAAAGAGAGCCAGATCGAAAGGACTGCAAGTGATGCAATCGGGATGCTCGCGACAATTATGAACAGCGTAGGCCTCCAGTCAGCGCTTGAGTCTGTTGGTGTGTACACGCGAGTATGTAGTGCAATCAACGTACCACAACTCGCAGAGCCTTATATAAAGAGAAGAGCAGTTCGTCACCTTGAGAAGAAAAGAGTTGTTATCTGTGCCGGTGGAACAGGGAATCCTTACTTCACAACTGATAGTGCAGCTGCACTTAGGGCACTTGAACTGAATTGCGATGCTTTGCTAAAAGCAACAACTGTTGATGGTGTGTACGATAAAGATCCGGACGAGCACTCGGATGCTAAGAAGTACGATGACCTCACTTTCAAGGAAGCGATCGAAAAGCATCTAAATATTATGGATCAGGCAGCATTCAGTCTCTGTGCAGACCAGAACTTGCCTATTTGCGTATTTAAGAACACCGAAGAAGGAGCCTTGCTCAAAGCAGCAATGGGTGAGAAAATCGGTACGTTAGTTCACAAATAGTTTTATGTCAGACGACCCACGTATCTCCAGTTTTAGAAGCGAAACCGAAAAGGTTTTAGATTACCTGCACAGCGAATTTGCGAAACTCCAAACAGGAAGAGCAAGCGCAGCACTCGTCGAAGGAGTTCAGGTAGAAGCCTACGGACAGAATCAGCAACTCAAGGCCGTTGCAGGAATCAGTATTCAGGATGCAAAGACAATAGTCATTCAGCCTTGGGACAAATCCATTATGCAGGCTGTGGAGAAGGCACTCACGGATGCAGACCTTGGAGCAAATCCTGTGAATGATGGAGCAGTAATCAGGTTAAACCTTCCTCCGATGACTGAGGAGAGAAGAGAGAGCCTGAAGAAAGTTGTCCAGCAACTTGCGGAAGAAGCCCGAATCTCGGTTCGCCAGCAACGAGATCAAGTAAGGGAGAAGATTAAAGAAGAGGAGAAAGATGAAGATGCTCGTTACACATTGCTCGAAGGTTTGGATAAAGCAGCAAAGTCAGCGAATGACAAAATTGATGAGAGTAAGAAGAAGAAAGAGGAAGAGGTGATGACTGTTTAGGGGTGATCAACTATTCCCAGTAAATTTTTTCTCCATCGTTATTAGCAGTTGCCTCTACAAAAGCTTGTTCGTTTTCCTGCATAAGGTATCGGTCTCCTCGCATTGTTCTAACGTCCTCTCGGATTTCTTGTAAGCGAGCATTACGCCTTCGTCGTGCTTCCGCCAGCGAAACTTGACCATCTCTCCATAAGTCATAAATATCTGTCACTTCTGACTGGAAATCAACCAGCGTTCGGCGGACATCTGTTTCAATTTGTCTGTTGTGAGTAATACGGTCTACTCTCTGTGATACATATCTAGCTATCGACTCTGCACTTTTAGGACTGGAATTAGGTGGTTCAATGGCTTGTCTTCTATCAATGGCATATATATTGCTAGCGGCTACGTGAGGAGATCTCTTCCCGTTCACTCTTTCTCGCAATGCTCCTGCTTCTGATGTGACTCTGGCAGAAGGTCTTTCTGGTGAATTCTC
>CAYUBO010000159.1:0-2659 GCA_964443095.1 uncultured Candidatus Peribacteria bacterium
AGATTGCGTTGGAGCTTTAATAACTTAGCCTCATACAAATAATCATTCTTACGAATGGCATTGGTAAGCCGGTGTGTTTTTACTTTGGTTCCATGCCATTTCAAATGCGGCACGGAGAATTGAGCTCACGTAGGGATCCTGAATGATAAGTGCAAATCCCTCCTTGCCGTTCCATTTGCTACAGTGAAAGTGTCCTCCGGAAATACTTATTTCGGTATTACATTTCTGATTCTCTTTCTCTGATAGGGGCATTGATTCAAGGATTGTGCACTCATCACAAATGCTTTCGAGTGCATTCGAATTCAATGCAATGTTGCGTGTTTTAATTCCTTTCTTCTCTAGTGATGATCTGTATTCCTGAGCGATTGAATCATCAAGCTTGTTTTCCCGAGGAGAATGGAATCCGACCATCTCCGTCTGGTCACATTCTTCGGCCATATCTCTATACGATTGCTTCACACCGCTTCCACCCTCGTAGAATCGGATTTTCGATGATGTGAACGATGTGGGGTTACATGAATACTGATCGATAAATTTCCGTACCGTATCTTCAAAATGCTCAAACTGTTTTACGTATCCTTTTGCCCACTTACGCAACTTATCAACATCAGAAACAGCATAGGTGGGCTTGCCGTTCACCGTAGTTTTGGAAAGCATCTTTTTTGATATTAATTTCTTGAGAACGTATTGGATTGTGGAGATTCCCATGTTCGTTTCGCGAGATATGGTTGTGAGATCCATTGGTCCGCGTTCGATGAGTGTTGAGTACACAGAGATCTCATTCTCGGTCCATCCAGTCTTTTGTAGAATGTTTCGGATTCCGAGAGGGAGGTAGTTGCTCATAAACACATTAGAAAGACAAACGATATGTATACTAGACTAGTGAGGATTTGTCAATGTTCATTTTTCCAAGTCACATAGACCAAAAGTGGTCGATTCACTAAAAATTGGCGCTCAATCATCTCTGAAGGTAAAGTTCTAGTACTTTCCCACTCAGCACATGAAATACCGTTTCATTATTCTGAGTACGGTACTCGCAGTCTCTGCACTCTGGGCTCCGACCTCAGAGGCGTATTTGAGGAATGCGATGCAGCCGTACAGGACATATGTCCCTCCGTATATGCAGTCACAGGAATTTACCCGAGGTTGGCCAATGTGGATTGGACGAATGGATCAGGATCGTCCAGGCATTATTCTTCTTACAGGCAGAGAGCCATATGCACGTTCAGTTGGTAGGAGAATGCCCAGCAAGCTTATTGTCACAGGAGGAACCAAAGACTGGCCGAGTTGGATCGGGAAGCTGCATTGGATCCAGTAGGTTCAAGGTTCAAGCTTTTTTGCTTCTGCCTTTATAGCATCAACCGCTTCGTGAATACGACGAAGACATTCGGGATGTTCAGCACTTTTTGAGCTGTCAGCAAGTATAGCCATGAATGCAGCAAGGTCTGAAACTTGCAGTAGCATTTGTGTAAGTGGAGGTGACTCGCCAGGACTCTCAACAATAGCGGCCGTTGGTGGATCATTTTGTTCCTGAGTCGGAGGTGGTTCAATAAATCCAATTAAAGGGCGGAATGCATCATGATTAATCAGGTGTAACAATATTGCCTGATCCGCATAATCGGATTGTGCATAGGAAGTAATAAATTGGAAGAGTGTTGCACGCATTGTGTTTAGTAATTGGTGAATTTGAGCAACTGGTTGAAGTCCTTGAGGAAGCAATTCAATCTGATCAATAAGACTTCTAACATTATTTTGCATCTGTTCTACAAAACCCGCTTCATCAATTTCTCCTTCAATGGAAGAATCTCCCCAGCTTTCAAGATAGCCATAGTCAGAATGTTGGACTTTGCTTTTAACGAGTCGGATAAGATTTTGCCGGATGCTGAGTAGCATGTTATCTACAAAACGGAATCGCATTGCAGCGAATGCTTTTGCTCGTTTCTCATCTGGTACAGAACAGATTGGATTATCCATCCACTTCTCGAGCTCACCCGAAAGTGATCCAGAATCAGCTTTGAGTCTGTTTAAAGGATCGCCTTCCTGTTGTAGTGGATCTTCGGGCATGAATAGGAGTAAAGGGATGAATATTACTCCTAATCGTCATCATCGTCATCGAATTCATCGTGATCATCCTCATCACCCCAATTGAGCCTTTCCGCTATTTCGTCTACAAGGATTGCAACCTGCATATCTTGTGCTGTCACGAATCTTCTTTCTCCCACTCTTGCTCTGCATTCTGCCTCAAGTTGCTCTGCAAATTCTCTAAACTGCTCCTCTTCTCTTCCTCTTAAGTTATTAATAAATGGAAAGACAATACCGGCTGAAACAAGTACCACACATACTTCGTCCGTTACATCAACATCCAGTCCGCCAGAATGCTCACTAAACTTATGTGACAGTGCAACGATCTTTTCATCGATGGCCATCTCAGAAGGATTAATTACATCGAGTCCGGCGACTTGTCCGTGTGTCGTAACAAGGTGAAAAGCAATCTGTCTGAATGGTTTAAGCTGCGTGGGATGCTCAGCAAAATAAGCCTGTAAATATCTTTCTGCATTACCGACTCCGTCAAATTGTGCATAATCGGGACCTGCTGCTGGAGGTTCTTTTGGGATTATTCTCCTGAGGCCACGCAGATCAACTTTTTGATCAACAAGAT
>CAYUBO010000160.1:0-2633 GCA_964443095.1 uncultured Candidatus Peribacteria bacterium
GAAGGAGGGAGCTACATCCGCTTAAAAGAGCCCCAAAATCCTACGGAGAATGGCATTCTGATGCAAGTTAAGTATTGGCAGACCCTGAGAAATCGCTTATCGAAGCTAAATCTATATGCTCATGAACTCTCGATTTAAGCACGAATTTTTGGTATAATAATCCGATGACACAAATATCGAAGATAAAGGCTCATTTGAGGTCTGCTTCCATAACTTTGGGGGCGGTACTCCTGCCGGGAGTGGCAATTGCACAGAATGTGCCTTCGGATACACAGACGCATATAAAATTATTAGAGGATGTTGGGGGTGGCAACTCACTTTCTATAAATACAAGTGATGTAGCGGGAACATTCATCGATTACTTTAACATCATTACGCAAGTACTTTTCACTAGCGCTGTTGGATTTTGTATTCTTTGGTTCCTAATTGGTGGAATTCAAATGATTCTATCCGGTGGTGATCAAGGGAAAGTTGGAGAAGGTAAAAGCAGAATTATCTGGTCACTTGTCGGATTGCTTTCTCTTGCTTTGGCCGGAGCAGTTCTACGATTCCTTAACTCTGCATTCTTCACATGAACATATTTAATATCACAAGCAGATTATTTGATCTTGCAGTTCCGACTGTGCTTGCACAAGCGGATCCATGTACAGGCATTGTTAACTGCTCACCGGATAACGTAATGGCAAGACTCGGGCCGTTGATTGGACAGATAGCAGTATCAATAGGTTCGGGTGTTGCAATTCTTTTTATTGTAGTCGGAGGTGCAATGATGATCTGTAACATGGGAAACGAAAACATTTCCACTAAAGGAAGAAACGCAGTAATTAATGCGCTTGTTGGATTTGCAATCTTGCTTCTAGCACAAGCTCTTGTTGGATTTGTCGCGACGAACGCAGGAGCAATTGACCCAGCTAACCCGATTATCAGTGCAATGGCTACTGCTGTTACTGCAATGCTGAGAGTCTTCAATGTGGTGTTTGGAATTATGATTGTTGTTGCAGGATATCGAATGGTATTTGCACGAGGGCAAAGTGATCAATTCAATAAAGGAAAGACGCAACTCATATGGGCAATTGCAGGTGCGATAATCATTAATCTAGCTTACTACCTGATTGATGCAGTACTTCTAATTGGACTGTAAACATGTCTACTATCTCTACTCTGGCAGCGGCGCTTATCAGCTACTTAGTTCCTGTTGCTCTAGCACAGCAGGATGCGTATGAAGCTTACTGTAATGCCGTGGGCCCTCGTTGCGGTAGTGGAGAGTTCTTTCTAGAAGAGTTTGCATTCCGTGCCGGAGGTTTTGTCTTGATGCTTATTGGTGGGGTTGCAACAATTGGTGTGATTATCGGAGCAATCAAGTACATGAGCTCAGGTGCCAATGAGTCCGGAAAGGAAGAAGGAAAAAAGATTGTTATCACATCCCTGCTTGGAGTTGCATTTGCGATGGTTGGACAGAAACTGGTGGAATGGGTGAGGGATATCATTATTTCTGTTTTATAAGGATTCCTACGAAACCTAGGAATCCAAGGAATCCGACGATAAGGATTGCCAGGATTTCTTTATCCTTGGAATCGTTGGATTCCTAGGATTCTTTGGTTTCTTTTCCTCTACATGAAGCGCATCCTGTGCTATACTACTCTTGTAATGACATCTGAAAGCACCTGCGACCGCGGCATGATGATGCCCTCGAGGCTCTAGGAATCCCAAGTGGATATCCAAGGGTCTTATAAGTCGCTAGATGTTTTTTTCTGTTGTATCCTTCTATAAAACCATGGCAACCAAACGATACATAACAACGGCAATAGACTATCCGAACGCTGCGCCTCACATGGGGCATGTGCTCGAGAAGGTACTCGCAGATGTTTGTGCAAGGTGGTTTAGACTGCGGGGAGATGAAGTACGGTTTCAGATTGGGACCGACGAGCACGGTGTGAAGATTCAGAACACGGCAGAGAAAGAAGGGGTAACACCCAAGGAACTTGTAGATAACAACGTTCCGATTTTTGTTGATCTTTATAAGCGACTCAATATTTCTGATGACTATTTCATAAGAACATCAGATCAAAAAATACACTGGCCAACTGTGATTGCATTGTGGAAGAATCTGGAGAAACGTGGTCTTATTCCAAATTGAATATTTTAGCAAATCGGTTTGCAAATATTTTTCTTTCCTACAAAAAAAATCGACGCCTGACAACTTATGTCGGAATTTTTTGTGATGTTCATCCATACAGCATTGCAGCTGTACTCGGGACTCTTAAAATTGGCTGTACTTATGTTCCTCTTGATCCCCATTCGCCAACAGAGCGATTGATTCCAATTTTTGAATCGACACAGCTCGATCTCGTTGTTGTTGATTCTCATTTGCAAGAGAAAGCTAAAAAACTTCCTCCTTGTATCATGATTGACTCAAAAAGCCATTTCAAAAGCTCAAATTGTGAACCACCTCAAAAAAACCGCTTATCTGATGATCTCGCCTATATTCTTCACAGCTCTGGATCGACTGGGATTCCTAAAGGAATCATGCTTTCGCATCGTAATGCAAGAACTTTTGTCGACTGGATGGCCAAAGCTTTTTCCGTTGTTCCAGAAGATATCATTATGTCCCGAGCTCCCTTTAAATTTGATCT
>CAYUBO010000161.1:0-2625 GCA_964443095.1 uncultured Candidatus Peribacteria bacterium
CTCATAAAGTACCGGGAAGCGAAGGGGAGGAGGGAAGAGGCAATGAGGGTTCTTGAGGAAGCACCAGATCTTGATGATGGCAGTACGACAGAAGATGTCATTAAACGTGCAGATAAACTGCTCGATGTACTTAGAACACTGGACGATGAAAGTGTTGATGAAGGTTATGGTCCTGCTACATCTCCAAATGATGCATTTAGTGGATCTATGCCTGAAGGTGAGCGAACCATTCTGAAGCGCATAAAGGCTTCCGGTCTTTTGGAAGGGAAAGACAATATTGCAAAAGAAGTTGATCAACGACTTACGGAGCTTGGTGCAATAGAAACTGAGGCCGGAATCTACAAAAAGGAATACGATTCTGTGAGTAAACACTTGATCAAGAAACTCACGGAAGCAATTGCAAAGCTGGATTCCTCAATGAATACAGTTAAGGAGATGGAGGGAAATTGGTATGACAATATTAACAGATTCAATGCCAGGCATTTGATTAATTCGTGGAAAGCGTTTGAGGCAGCGTACAATCACCCATTGTTTGGCACGCAGGATGAGAATATATATGTGGACAAGTTTCTTCCTGAGAATTCCCGGGAGATGCGTAACGAGAATAAAGATATATACGATGAGTTCTATAAAGATGACAACAGGAAAAAAGCAATTGAGCAGGCGGAAGCTCTTATGAATCCAATGGCAGCAGTAGATAAACTCAAGAGGCAACTTGCAGATTATGACAACACAGGTGCCATAAGAACGCTCTCATACTTGGGTGCGGTTCTGCGGGACGGCTCTGTTCCTGGAGCAGAAAGAACTGAGTTGCAGGAGTTACTTGAGGAAGGACTGGAAGTAGATGGGTACAAAGTTCCGTTTGTAATGGATGCGAACAATCGTCTGTTGCCCAACATTAATGTGAATGAGTTAATGGGTGATCCGGTTGATAGGGCACTGGATAGAATGGAGCAGTACATTAAAGAAAAAGCTGAAGCAATCAATAACAGTGATGCAACAGCAGGAGCGCAGGCAGATGCGAAGATCCAGCATGAGTTTGACTACTTCACGCTCTTTTTCGATTTCCTCTCTCCTTCAGAAGCAGCACAGAAACAGTATGCTGATGGGCTTAAGAACCTGACTATTCGCTATGGAGATACCAAGCGAGCTTGCGTTATATGTGAGTACGAACCCGGTGCAGATCCTACAGCACTTCGCACGATTAATGTTGCGGTAGATAGCGCAGTCGATGTCACTGATTACAGAGCTGCCATCGCAAATGGAAGGAAAATTGATTTAGATATTGGAGAGTGGGAAAAGGAAGATGGTGCAATCAAGGCTCTCGATGATGAACTGGTAGAGAAGGTGAACGCTACAGGAGATAGAAGGATGCTCGAAGATCTCTCTGAAGATCTGAACAAAATAACAATTAACGGCTTTGCTGGTGGAATGAAAATAAAGATGAAGATTGAGGGTGGAGAACTCAAGTACGAAGTTACTGAGGCTCCATCAAATCAGAATAACTTTAAGAATGCATTCAAAGATAGAATTGACATGCTGAAAGCTGCTTATGCAGCGCCTCGCAATGAGGCAGATATAAAAAAGCATAAGGCGTGGTTTAAGAACATGGCTAGGTTTATTGAAAGCAGTGCCGAAGCGCAGCAGATCCTCATAGATAATTGGGAAGGAACAGATGAAGCGAAATTCAGTGATGGTATTTTCGACTACTTTGTATCTGTTCAGAGTGGGGAGTACAGAGAAATACTGGATCCAAACTGCTTGCCGGAAGCTGCAAGAAAAATGATAAGAGATTTGAAAGATGTCATTAAAACATCTCACAATCTTGATGACTTTCGTGCTTATTTGGATGAAATACAAAGAATTTGTGGAGCTGCGGGAGCAAAGTTACCGAATGTAGAGAGTGTATTTAAAGCAGAGAAATTCAAATTTGAAGGAGAAGATATGGAACTTGTGTGGGCGACAGATCATATCGAAATTAAGATGACTGATCAATCCAAACTTGAGGACAGTACGAGAACAAAGAAGAAAAGCATTGAAGCATTCATGGGTGATCCTGAAGCCAAAGAAGTTGATATTGCATTGGTGAGAAAAGAATTACTCATCTACCTTGAGGTAGCAGAGAGGCTGCAAGGTGGTTCGCAGAAGGACAAGATCAAACAGGTTCTTGCTGAGTCACATCCTGTTCCTGCAGAAGGTCGTGCATTTAGGTTCACTGGAGATAATCTTGAGCTTGAGTACTGTGATATATCTTTCATTAAAGATGAGTACGAGATCAATGAAGTGTTTGATCAGGTGTTGTTTACAGCTGTAAAGGGAGTGAACTTCATAAGGAACGGAGACCATTTCAAGCTTTGGGTAGATGGTGCTGAGTTTAAAAATGTACCTGTTGTTCTCCAGGGTTTTGTGAGTGCAATCTCGGCTGCTGGAGGAGGCAAAGGTGTGAAGCTGTTTAGGAGGCAACCTGATGGGACATGCTTCATTCTAGACAATATCAATGGGAAGAATTTGATATCTGTAAAAGAGAGGGATGAAGGAGGAACTAAGTTTGTAGATATAGATCTGAACTTCGTAGTGCCGAGTGAGCACTATGAACTCGAGAGAAATTAATCCTTCGACGGGCTC
>CAYUBO010000162.1:0-2565 GCA_964443095.1 uncultured Candidatus Peribacteria bacterium
TAGGCTCTATGAAACTGGGACGAGCAAATGGAGATGCTGCTTGGTTAGATCAGTTGAAAGAATGCAGGCTGAAGCTGCGAATGCGTTCCTTAAAATTCTTGAAGAGCCGCCGCAGGGTGTTGTTTTCATTCTTACATCACAGTCAAAATCTTCACTCCTACCAACTGTAGTTTCGCGAACCAGATGCATCGGTTTTAATAATCTAACACCAGCGGAACTAAAACCTCTGCTCGAAGATGTTTCGGAAGACGATGCTCAATTTATTCTGCATTTATCTCAAGGCGCACCTGGAACGCTAATAGGACTAAGGAATGATCCTGACCTTTTGCGTGAACAACGCTTAATGCATAGCAAGGCAGTATCTTTCTGGAAATCAAAGTCAGTCAGGGAAAGATTAGGACTTTTGGAACCGCTGAAAGAACGCGGAGTTCTTTCCAGACAGTTTTTGATGCACCTATCTTTAGCACTTAGAGAGCAGGTTTCGGATTCGGATGATGAGAATGTAAAGGCTTTGACGGAATTGGTTAAAGGGTTGAATACAAATGCGCATAGGCAGCTATTAGCGCAGAGATTTGTTTTATCAGTTAGTAAAGATCGTGAGAGCGCAGTAGCGCAGTAGCGCAGTACAAGAAACAGATCTATCTGTTAAACAAGTTTTACTATTGCAGCATGCTTGGCTCAGTGCTAGCCTCATCAACCGTTGGTTTATGCCCTAGTCTTCATCGGCTCTTTCTTCGTGATATTTGCGATCATAGGCGGTCGTATAGCTCTGAAGAACAGATCTGTCCGCAAATATGTTAGAAGTGTTAAACAACGAATCAGGTCAGTTGAAGATAGGGGTGCGGAGCTTATGCCGGAATCGGCAGCGGAAAAGCCTCAGGAAAATGGTAGAACGACTGCAATTCAGTTGCAGAAAGTCAGGACTCTTATTAATGCTGCTGAACGTGCGGAGGCCCGGGAAAAAATTGGTGAAGCGGAAAGCTCCTATATTCAGGCCCTTACTGCAAAGCCCGATGCGCATGAAGCCAGGGCAAAGCTTGCGCTGCTTTATCTTAAACTCGGACGCGATCAGAAAGCGGAGGCAATGTATAAAGAGATCCTAAGTCACATTGATGATGCATCATGCTATTCAAATCTCGGAGTAGCATATTATCGTCAGGGAAGTTATGAACGTGCATGTAGTGCTTACCAGAAAGCTCTCGAGAAGGATCCAAACAACCAAGAAAGACTTGCAAGCTTAGGAAAATCGCTTTTTGCAGCGCAAAGATTTCCCGAAGCAATTGAATGCCTGGAAAAAGCAACAACCCGCAATGGTCGTAATACGGAATTGCTGAGGCTTCTTGCGAAAAGTTGTGAGAAGGTTGGAGATATAGAGAAGGCAGTTTATGTTTATAAGAAGGTGAATATGATTGAGCCGTATGATGAAGGGGTTAAGGGGAAGATTGAGGCATTAGCAAGCTATTGAATTACGGCGCTCTGCGCCGTACGCGCGACGGCGCCGTCGCGCGTGCAGAAAGCTTTGCTTTCTGCAATTCACTCTTCAATTATCTCCACCTCAACATCCCCCTTCACCTCCGCCTGACACCCGAGTCTCTCATCTTCTTCAACAACTCCCATATTTTCTTCCCGATCATTACGCGGACTTAAGTTTTCCGCCCCCGCTTTAATTTTGCATTTGCAAGTTGTACAAAATCCGTTTCCTCCACATGCGAATTCCATCGGTGCACCACATTTCTGTGCTGCCTCTAGCAGAGTTGTGCCTTCATCGACTTCAGTTTCGTCGTTAGAGCCTTTGGACCTGAATTTTACTTTTGGCACTAATGAATAATAAATGAATAATTAAGAATGAATAATGAATAATTATGTGTATTATAAGGTGCCAATTATTCATTTTTCACTATTCATTATTCATTTTATGCTCAAGATTAGCAATCTAAAAGCATCAATCGATGGAAAAGAAATATTGCATGAAATCGACCTAGAAGTCCCTCAGGGCGAGATCCATGCTCTTATGGGCCCAAATGGCTCCGGAAAATCGACTTTGGCCAATGTTCTTATGGGGCATCCGGATTATGAGGTAACTCAGGGGTCAGTTCTTTTCGAAGGAAAAAACATACTCGATATGGAGCCTTTCGAGAGAGCTCGAATGGGAATGTTCATGGCTTTCCAGTATCCACGTGAGATCAGCGGGGTTTCGCTTAGAAGTTTTTTGCATGCGGCGTACAAAAATTACAAAAAAGAAATTTCCCCTATCACTTTCCAGGCTTTGCTGCAGCAGAAGATGGATCAACTTGGTATCGATCATTCATTTTCCGACAGATCAGTTAATGAAGGATTCAGTGGAGGAGAAAAAAAGAAGGCAGAAATTTTACAGATGATTACGTTGGAGCCGAAGTTTGCATTGTTGGATGAGACTGATTCGGGGTTGGATGTGGATGCGTTGAAAGTAGTTGCTGAGGGAGTAAATAGTCTTAGGAAGATTGATGAGCAACAAGCAATTGAAAGTCAAAAGTCGAAAGTCGAAGGCTTGGTCAAAAGTCGAATGTCAAAAGACCTTGGACCTTT
>CAYUBO010000163.1:0-2551 GCA_964443095.1 uncultured Candidatus Peribacteria bacterium
TCACGCATCGCAAACAGGGCTACCCCTTCACCCCCCGTGGCGCGCGGATACCCACCAGCTCACAATCGATGTTGAGGGCTAAAGGATAGGATCGGCAGCAGTCATGTATGCACGAATTCTGATGTCACCAGAGAAGCGCATCGCTCTGGCAATTAGGGTTGTGATTTCAGCTTTCGTCATCGGGTTACCTGGCATCAAAAACTCTCTGCTCTTGCCGGGTATCAGATGGTTCTCAGTCGCAAATGAAACGTACTTCGTATGCCAACTTTCCTGTGGCACATCAGAATAGGAGATCGGAACAGATTGATAATCACTTGGGATAGCATCTGAACTTCGCAGAGCTATCGCAATTGCTTCGACTTTTGTGATCAGATCTTCCGGGTTTGCATCATCACTTTTGATAATCCCGTACTGATAGGCAGTCGAAAAAGTTCGTGACCGCACATCAGTTGGATCAAAAGGCAGATCGTTAAACGAATGCTCAATCACTTCAGCCGCACTCGGGATTGGGATACAGTTTGCTTTAAGTGCCATCTGCACGGCATCGAATCTTGTTGCGGTGCCTTCGGGTGAGAATCCATCATCATCCAAAACATATTGTCCTGTAACAGCGTGATATGTGCGTTTCAGGAAGCTGATGAATGGTGATGCCCAATGCGATCCAGTTGAATCATCACGAGTCGAATCATAACCCAGACATGAACGGACGTTCGGTGCCCTATCTTCACATCCTGTCTCTTCGTTTGGTGTGAGCGAACCGACAAATGCAACCGGAGGGAAGATCGTTTGCAATGGCTGGAACTCCTGCTCAGAAATATTCAACTGATCCATGTAACTGTACACGGATGGGTTAGGGTTCAGAGCCATTATCCGAAGAAGGAGAACGCTCAATTCACTCCTGTTCATAGATCCACTCGGATTAAAATCACGCGAAATCAAATTATTCGCTTTGGAGAAATCAACGTACGCGTCGTACCAGTGAAGAGGAGTTCGAACGCCGTATCCCGTTGGCAGTGCATTCGATGCACGAAGTAACATGGCGAGAATCTCTGCGTTGTTCGCTTCCTTAAATGGATCCGCTCTCCCATCCTTATACCCCTCAACGATCCCGTTGCTTGCTGCTGTATAGAAAACTCTTGCAGTGAAGTCACTCAGGTCATCATTCTCATTTCGGACGTAAGGAATATCTTTAAATCGTAGCGTTGCTTCGGGAAGCTCATCTTCAATCGGGATGCAGTTTGTGAGCATTGCGAGCTTAACGACTTCCAGTCTGGAACTTCCACGCCACGGTTCAAATGGAAAAGTTCCCATTTTAAATTTCTCCTGCTGTTTCCCGGAAGAGTGGTTACCACTTCCACTTATTATGTAGTCGCCGAACTCCTGAATCATTGTTTTTCTGAGTGCCTCAATGTAGTTCTTGTTCGGATCATTCGAGATATCACTAAAAAGTATCTCTCGATTTGGCATAAATTCGAAGCATGATGGAAGATCTGCAACTTTCTGCGAATCGAGATATTGCTCTGAGATCGGGCAGTCCTCAGCGTCATGTACGGGGTCATCTTGTTCAATGGGTCCTCCATAACCTGCTACGGCTTCGGTGAACTGGAAGTCATCTCCATCATCATCCCCTGAAACATCTCCGTCCCCATCACCATCTCCACTGTCACCATCTCCGGCATTTGAATTCCCATCTCCATCCCCATTCCCACCCCCATACCCACCACCTCCTGTATTTCCTCCGGAATTATTGGCACGGGTTACATCAACTGTTCCTGTTGATTGTGTATTGTTATCCCTATTCTTCTCACCTGCTGTTGCAACCTGGAAGAACAGATTGATGGAAGGGAGTGCGTCCGCACTTATGCCAAGTTTCATTGTAAGTGGAAGTGATCCTCCTGCGGGGATTTGTGTATCGCTCACACAGTTAACAATTCTGTTTGCTGCTCCGCAGCGAAAATCAGGACCAATTGCACCCCTAAATGAAACTCCTGTTGGCATAGTTGTGTACACATTGGTTTTTCCGCTTGTGGATCCGCCACCTGCGTTACTCACAACAAGTGAAAAACTTTCAGTATTTCCTATTGTTACGTAGCTTGGCGAGGAGAGAGACAGTGAAAGATCCGGTGCGACATATGTGTAAGTAACTGTGATTGTTGCAGATGCAGAAAGAGTGGATTCCGTAAGCAGATTTCCTCCACCACTGAAAGAGGAAATAGCATTAGTCACAATTGGAAGAGAAATGGTCCCGTCACCCGTGAACATGTTCCTGTCTTCCACTGTGAGAGGGCTGATTGTTTTTGTTTCCGTTTGCGAAGTAGAAATGATGTGTGAGTTACCTGATGTTCCTGAGTAATCCACTGTTCCATCAAATAATCCGAAATCATCGTACTGTGTTGAGACGGGGGAGTAGACCGCAAGTGCGGGACCGACGACAGGTCTTTGAATTTCAATCTGTGCTGCAAGTTGAGATACAACCCGTATCGGGCTTGCGTCGATACTTTCAACATTCCTTCGAGAATCCGCCTGCGTAAGCTGGCGGAGGAAGAGTTTC
>CAYUBO010000164.1:0-2541 GCA_964443095.1 uncultured Candidatus Peribacteria bacterium
GATAGAATGATCTTTTTCATTTTTATTCTTCCTGTTTTAGGTTATAAAAATCTGTTGGGTTCTTAATCTCTGGTCAAACCACCTCTTTAATATTTACATAATTAACCAAAGTCGGGTTTATCCTGCTACAAAGAACGGTTATTCCCCAGCCTGCCAGTATAAGAGCGGTGATAGTCACCCCTAATAACAGATCGCTTACGATATTTTCAGAAATAAGGAACAATTCACCATTCCACCAGTGGTCTATCACTCCGAATAAAGCGGCCCCGTAAAACATCAGGTTTAACCACCAGACCTTTACACTTCTTGTCCTGCCCCAGGCTACAGATGTAACCACAGCCCCTATTAATGGCGCGGCATAGCACATTTTTAACCTCCTTGTTATTTTGTTTGTGTTACGATAATCAATATCGTGTTACTAATAAGTAAAAAAATATCACAGTTCTTTCGCGATAGTCGCGGCGGTCAGTGTCCCATATTTCACCCCCTTTGCGGATCTCATTTTGTTCGCTAAGGTTTCGATTTCGTTTGCTTTGCCCTTCACGACAATAGTTTCCAGGCAATTACTGTGGTCCATATGTATATGCTGGCTGGAGATTACGAGATTGTGGAAGTCATGCTGGATATCGGTAAGTTTGTTTACGAGTTCCCTTTTGTGGTGATCGTATACAAGGATGATCGCCCCCGCGACTTCTTTGTTTTCAGACCATTCCTTTTTGACAAACCTTTCCCTTATAAGGTCCCTTATGGCTTCTGAACGGTTCTTATATTCCTTCTCTTTAATATATTTATCAAAACCTTTCAAAAGGCCTTTTTCCAGTGAGATCCCGAACCTTACAAGATTTGACATTATTAATCCTCTTAATAGTGTTACCTTTTAAATAATAGTAACACAGTGGGTTGTTTCTGTCAAGAGAAAATAAGAAAGTTCTTCCTGGCCTTTAGCAGAGCCTATAAAAAATGTTATGTAAGCTTTGGTTGAAAATTAAGACTTGTTTTTGCTAAAAGAATATAAAAATAGCCCTACTAAAGCAATTGTATGAAATGGTAACATAAATGCTAGTTTGCTAATTTGACTTCCTTCCATAAGCATTCTGACTAAGGAATAGAGAAAATAAAAGGAATATATTTTCAAAAAATAATAAACTTTCTTTTGCTAAATGAAAATAAGAAAAGACCGATTACCGGAATTAACCATATTGCGCTTACCAAAAAATAAGCTATATTATAATGAGCCTGAGTGATACCGGCTGAAACCTCAACAGGTTCTATATAATAATGATAAAAAATTCCAAAAAGTACTGCTACTAAATAAATCCAACTATATATTTTGTAAAAACGTAATAAACGTTTGTTCATTTATGCAACTCCTCCCATCCATCTTCTGTCCATTTCTTCAATGACTGCGTTAGGAACTATTATCCATGGGCCTCTCGGGCCAATATTTACTTTTCCTAACATTTCCTTCCCTGTATCAAAAATACTGTATAAATTATGCAGCATTCTAGCAGGAAATGCCCACCAAGGTTCTTTTGTTTTATTTACAAGTAGAGACTTCTGCAACGCTCTTTCAAATCTCATTCCACTTGCTTTTACAGGATCGATGGCATTTTCGACAGAATTAATTACAAACGTGTTTTCTGAACCTCGTACAGGTTCAAAAATCCCCGTTGCAGGAGTAGGAACTGGATTATTGCCTGCGCCGTGCTTGCCAGTTTTTCCCGCTTCGCTTAAAAATTCGCTCCAATCATTGCCGCTTGCACCGCCAGGCTTTTCGCTTCCTGCTTCAAAGGCCTTCTTGCCTTTTTCAAAATCACCGCTTCCGGCAGCTTCTTTTGCAGCCTCTTGTGTTTGTTGGGCTAGATTTGAAGTTGCCTTAGCAAATATGTTCGTTGCTGCTCCACTAACTGCCCCTGAGCCAGCACCCCACAAGGCTCCCCAGCCACCTGACTGAAGCATGCTATTAGTTGATCCTTCACCACCAGCGTAGCCCGCTACTACTCCCATCCCAAATCCAGATATGGCACCCGTAGTAGCACCTATGAGAGCAGCCTGTCCAATACTAAGTCCTGCCCAGGTTGCGGTACCAAAGGCTTCCATCATAATACCGCCAACATAAGAAGAAATGCCGCCTACTGCGGCACCTACGCAGGCTCCGACTAGAATGCCAGACCAGACATAGCCTCCAGCATTATGAGCTGATATGCCGCCAATAATTGCGCCGATTATAGCTCCTATTATTGCGCCTAGTATCCAACTATTCCCAGATGGGTCTACGTATTTAACAGGATTGTTTCGACAATAGGCGTATCTATTGAAATCCTGCGGATCATATGGATGTTGTATCGTCGGGTCAGCTGTGATGAACCTACCGAGCTCAGAGTCGTAGTACCGAGCTCCGTAATAATGGAGTTCGCTGGAGTTGTCGTAGGTCTTTCCGGTAAAGCGCTTGTCGGTGTCGTAGGAGTTGTCTTCCGCTGCATATGCAAGGGAGCCGAAAGGCTTATATTCAAAGAGCGAGGCGCGCTGGCCACTCTCGTT
>CAYUBO010000165.1:0-2512 GCA_964443095.1 uncultured Candidatus Peribacteria bacterium
CAGGACTAAAGATCAATAATAATTACACAGGAACAGTAAGTCTTCTGTCCCCTCTTGGAGTAAGCGGTGCTGTAATAATTTCAGGAGGATTGTTGGATGTCTCTGCAAGTAATTACGATATAACTGTTGATGGAGATTGGAAACAATATTCTTCAGGAATCTTCAATGCGAGAACCGGAACCGTATATCTTACAAGTACTGGAGACACTCTAACTCTCTCCGGCTCCAACGCCTTCAGCAACCTAACAATTGATGATGGATTGGTTGGATATTGGAAGATGGATGAGGGGGCTGGGACATGGGTGAAGGATTACTCGAGGTATGGGAATGATGGGACGTTAACTAATAGTGATTCTGACGAGTGGACAGCTTCAAGTGCTCCAGTTGCATTTGATAATCCTTATGCTCTTGATTTTGATGGAGGGAATGATTATGTGGATTTGTCATCCAGTGTCGCTAACCTAGCAGTAACTGACATGACAATATCTGTCTGGTTTAAAACAGACCAAATAAATGGTACAAATGATATGATCCTCACTTATGGAGATGCAAATGGAGCTTTTGGTGAATACTTTTATTTCCAAATCTTAAATGATGATTTACGAATACAAGGCGGGCAAGGGGGCTCATCTAAAATTGACGTTGTAAGCAATGATAATATACTATCAACCGGCACTTGGTATCATTTTGTCTATTCAATAGACAATAGCGACAATAAATTATATTTTAACGGAACAGAGGTTGCAGCAAGTGCATTAACTTATTCTACTGGCAACAGCTCCACCTCAACGAGTGACATAAGTTTTGGTGGTATGTCGAATGTTGATTTCTCTTATGTTGGTGCTGGAAACGGAAACGATGGTACTATCATAGATTACTTCAACGGCCTCCTCGACGACGTCCGAATCTACAACCGTGCTCTCTCCTCTTCCGAAGTAGAGAGCCTCGCAAACGGAAACGCTTACACCGGAAGCGGCGTCTATCAGCTTGGTTCAGCCCTTGATATCAACGGTGACATGAGTATGTACACAGGAGGAATAGATTCAAATGGAAACAATATTACCATCTCAGGTTCATGGTTAAACTATGGAGGCCAATTTGTAAGAGATAGCGGACATGTGACGTTCGACGGTACGGTGGATGAATCTGATCAGAAAACAATCTATGAAAACACCGGCTTCCATGATGTTACTCTTGATAATGGCTTGGTTGGATATTGGAAGTTTGATGAGGGTGCGGGAATGGTTGCGAGGGACAGTTCAGCCAATGGTAATGATGGGGTTCTGGAGGGAGACCCGCAGTGGTCGACCGACACCCCGAGCGAAGTCGAGGGGTACAATGTGTATGCTCTTGATTTTGATGGGAGTGATGATTATGTGCACATTCCAAATTCCTCTGATCTTGATGATCTGAACATCAAGACACTCTCATTCTGGTTCAAGCCAACAAATGCCAGTGACGATGCTGCTCGTGTTCTCTACAAAGCTGATAATGGTGCATGGACGAACGGCTGGTCGGTGTACTGGAACAAACAAATGTCCGATACACTCATCTTCCGCCAAGACTTCAGTACAACACGAGGAGACTGGCACACTGATAACAATAGCTTCGCAGATGGCTCGTGGTATCACGTTGCCATTGCCTATGACACGAGCAGCACCTCGAATGACCCAGCAGTTTACAAAAATGGTGCAAGCATCAACACCACAGAGATATCCACTCCGGCAGGCACAGTCAACTCTGATGCTGCAAACGACATTTACTTTGGAAACTGGGGAACAACCACCACACGAGTCTTTGGTGGCCTCCTCGACGACGTCCGCATCTACAACCGAGCATTAAACGCCTCCGAGATTGCCCGTCTTGCAGGCGGGAGTTTGGGTACTGGTTCTGGGACTTATTCTCTTGCTGCTCCACTTGATGTTGATGGAGATTTGAGTATTTACACAGGTGGATTGGATGTAACAGGGAGTGGACACAAAGTGACAGTTTCCGGTTCCTTTATTGCAGCAGGTGGAGAGTTTAGTGCAGGTAAGGGTACTGTTGTATTGGATGGGATGTCGTTTACTAAGAATGCTGTTTGGGATAATGATTATCCTGTTATAGAGAATACGGGTGAGTTTTATAATTTGGAGATTGAGGCTGCTACGGGTGCTTTGGTTGGTTGGTGGCCCTTCGACGATGGCTCAGGGTTGTCCGCGACGGACAAAAGTGGAAACGGCAACCATGGAACGCTCACGAACATGACGGCGGATGACTGGGTAACGACAACGCCGGATGTTAAGTTTAGGAATTCTTATGCGCTTGATTTTGATGGGACTAATGATTATGTGGATGTTGGAACCGCATTGATTCCGGCTAGTAATCCATGGTCTGTTTCAGCATGGGTATTGGTTAGTAACACTGGAGACCAACAAGTTGTCGGGCAGTATGTGGTAGGAGATAGTGGTCGGTCGCTTCCGATATACACCAGATGGCTTGACCCAGCACTTACCATTGCTACAAATGTTGG